>JAYTAY010000056.1:0-11548 GCA_043737255.1 Luteimonas sp. | reverse complement strand
GTTCGTTGCGATGCTGCTGTACTTGATGTACCTGCGTTTCATGGTCGTGTCGCAATCCGAAGGCGAACAGGTGCGGGTGCAACTGGTCGGCATCGGCGCGCCGGATGAGGAGGGTGGCGGGCCGCCGTCGCCTGCGCCGGATCCCGAGCCGACACCGTCTGCAGCAGCGCCGGACGCAGCCGCGCAACCGGAGCGTCCGCAGTTGACACAAGAACAGCCCGAAGCCAGCACCGTCTATGCGCCGGCGCAGCCACAATCCGAACGTGAAGTCCCGCAACTGGTCGACATCCAGCCGACGCCACCGGCGCAGCAGCCACTGCAGGTCACCGAATCGCGGACAGCCGAGAGCACGTTCCGGTTGCCGCCACCGCGCGAACGCAGCGTGGCCGAGCCGCAGCCGCAAGTGGCGGTACCGCAATTGCGTACCCAGATCGTCGAGATACCGACTCCGCGTCCGCTTGCTCCGGTGCGGCCGATCCAGCGTGATGCGCCGCCACGCGAGATCACTGTGCCGCAGATCACGCAGCAGGCCACCGAGATCCCGACGTCGCGTCCGTTGCAGTCCGTACGCGCGCGCGCTCTGCCGGAACAGGCCACTGCCGCGCCGCAATTGCAGGTGCCGTCGGCCAGTACCGAGCCGCGATCACTGCCCATGCCAGCCCAACGGCCGGCTGCAGCGACAGCGACCGGTGCGACTCCAACGACTGCTGCAACAAAGCCTTCAGGCACGCCTGCCGCGACGACCGATCAAGTCCGCGGCACACAGCCTGCCGCAACGTCAGCAGGGCCCGCCACCACTCCCAGACCGGGCTCCGCGCCGACCACGACCCGGGCGGATGACTGGGGCGACGCCAGACGCAGTGTTGCCGGACAGTTAGATGGCAGCGACACGCCTGGCGCGCGGCCCGGAATCTACAATCAGGACGGCAGCTTGCGCATGCCTGCGGCTGCATCGGCTCCCGGGAACGCACCGCCGGGTTCGGTGGAGGAGCGCATCGCCAACCTCGATCGCGCCGGCAAATGGCTGCAGCGGCCGGGCCTTCCCTACAAAAAGAGCGCGTTCGAGAAGTACTGGGTTCCGCACGAAACGTTGCTGCAGGAATGGGTGCGCAAGGGCATCAAGAAGTTGTCGATCCCGATTCCAGGCACATCGAAGCGTCTGGAATGCGTCGTCTCGATCCTGCAAGTGGGCGGAGGTTGCGGCATTAGCGATTCGGAAAAAATGTTCGAGCAACCCGCGGTTGCGCGCCCGCCGCCGGACATTCCGTTCAAGCCGGAATTGCATGAGGATCAGGACGATTTGAAGAAGTAATGAGATGCAGTTCTGGGAGCATGAGCCCGGCTGCTGTCTACAAAAGCAACCGCGAGTTCTTCGTAGGTGCGAATGAATTCGCACCTACAGGAGCAAAAGCTCGCGGCTCAAGCCGCTCCTACGAAGAGCCAAGGCAACACCAGCGGAGCAAGCGGTTCCTGATATGAACGCGGGGCCTTCAGCCCGACTTTTTTGCAACACGACGCGAGCAGTCAATCCAGGCCGTGCAAATCACTCAATTGGCTCGGCCGCGATGCGAAATACGCCGCCAGGTCGGCAATTTCCTGATCGGTCAGCGTCTTGGCCTGTCCCGACATCAATGCATGCTCGCGGCTGCCGTCGCGATACATCTGCAGGGAATGCGCGATGTAGCTGTGGTACTGGCCGCCGAGTTTGGGATAGGTCGGGTCCAGTGGCGCGTTGCCGTCCTTGCCGTGGCAATCGATGCAGGTCTGGCCGGTGGCGACGCTCTTGACCAGCGTGCGTTTGGCGCCCGCGTCGATGTGACCTTCAGGAAGGCCCGCGGACGACGATTCGAGTGTCGCGTGTTCGGCTTCCGCGCCATGTTCGGCAGGCGCTTCGGACTTGGAACATGCGGACAGTCCGGTCACGGCGAACAAGGCGACGGCAAGGGAGGAGAAGCGAGTCTTGGTCATGGCATGGCTCACTTCTGCTGCAACGTCGACAGGAACGCGGCGATGTCGGCGATGTCCTGATCCGAGAAACTTTCAGACTGGGCCTGCATCGTCGGATGCTTGCGCGTGCCTTGCTTGTATTCGTTGAGCGCGTTGGCCAGGTATTCCTTCGACTGGCCACCGATGCGCGGCACGTGGTAGTTGGGATACGCGTTCTTGTAGCCGGTAATGCCGTGGCATCCCTTACAGGTGTAGGTCAACTGATGACCCCTCTTCGCATCGCCGGCCCCGGATGTGGCGGGGTCGGCGGCGAAAGCGGCGAGGGGTAGCAGCGTTAGCGCGAGGCACGCGGCGATCGACAACGGTCGCATCAATGTCTTCTCGAAGGGGCTGGCGTGGACGCGATTCCGACATGGAAACGCAATGGGCAAAGTATAACTTGCGGCCGTGATGCAACGAAGCGGCCTTCGATCGTATCGATGATCGTTCTAGTCACTGTTGCTGATGAGTGCGGCGCTGACAGTCACCATGACCTTCGGCGCATGGCCCTCCACACGCCAGGTGATATATCTAGCTACCACACCTCTGAGAGCCCGTTCCGATGCTTGTTTCGACTGTTACCCGTAGCCGTGGCCCGCGTCCTGCCGCGCGTCCACTCTTCATCGCGCTGCTGCTCGGCAGCGTGCTTGTACTGGGCGCGTGCAAGCGCGGTGGCGAAGGCGGCGCGCAAGCCAAGGGCAAGGACGGCGAGGACAAGGGGCCCGAAGCGGTGCCGGTGGAAGTGGTAGCAGCATCGCGTCGCGCCATCGCTGCAAGTTACACGGGCACGGCACCGCTGGAAGCGCGCGAAGAGTCGCAGGTCATCGCCAAAACCTCCGGCGTGGCGCTGAGCGTGCTCGCCGAGGAAGGCCAGAACGTACGTGCAGGGCAGACGCTGGTCCGCCTGGATGCCTCGCGCGCAACACTGCAGGCGGCGCAAAGCGAGACCCAGATGCGCAAGCTCGAAGCCAATTACCGGCGCTCGCAGCAACTGGCTTCGCAACAGCTGGTCAGCGCCAACGACAACGACCAACTCCGTTTCGACCTTGAAAACGCGCGCGCGACCAACCGTCTTGCACGCCTGGAATTGTCGTACGCGAACGTCACCGCGCCGATTTCCGGTGTGATCGCACAGCGCATGATCAAGCCGGGCAATTTCGTGCAGATCAACACGCCGATCTTCCGCATCGTCGACACCTCGCGCCTGGAAGCGGTACTCAACGTGCCTGAACGCGAACTGGAAACGCTCAAGGCCGGCTTGCCGGTGTTGTTGCAGGTCGATGCGCTGGCGGGCAAGACCTTCCAGGGCACGGTGGATCGCGTCGCCCCGGTCGTCGACGCCGGCAGCGGCACCTTCCGTGTGATCTGCGCGTTCGACGGCGGCGGTTTGTTGCAGCCGGGCATGTTCGGGCGCATCAAGATCGATTACGACCAGCGCGCGAACGCGCTGGTGATCCCGCGCATCGCATTGCTCGACGACGAGGAGGACCCGGCCGTGTTCGTCGCCCGCAACGGCAAGGCCGTGCGGATGCCAGTCAAACTGGGTTTCATGGACGGCGAGTGGGCCGAAGTACGCGAAGGCGTCAGGCAGGGCGAACAGGTCGTGACGGCCGGCAAGGTTGCGTTGCGTGACGGCAGCGCGGTGCAGGTCATTGGCCAGCCTACCGCTAAAAAGACCGTCGCCGCCAAGCCCGCCTCGGATAGCAAACAATGAGTTCGACGACCCCTGACGGGCACACGCCGTCGTCTGCATTCAAGGCGTCAACCGGAGGCATCGTCGAGTTCTCCACCCGGCGTCGCGTGACGGTGGCGATGGTCACGATCACCTTCCTGTTGTTCGGTTTCATCGCCTTGAACAACCTCAAGGTCAACCTGTTGCCGGACCTGAGCTATCCCACGTTGACCGTGCGCACTGAGTACACCGGCGCGGCGCCGACCGAGATCGAGACGTTGATCTCCGAGCCGGTCGAGGAAGCCGTCGGCGTGGTCAAGAACCTGCGCAAACTCAAGTCGGTCTCGCGGACCGGACAAAGCGACGTGGTGCTGGAATTCGCATGGGGTACCGACATGGACCAGGCCGCGCTTGAAGTGCGCGACAAGATGGAAGTGCTTCAATTGCCGCTGGAAGCAAAGAAGCCGGTGCTGCTGCGCTTCAATCCGTCGACCGAACCGATCATGCGGCTGGTGCTGTCGCCCAAGTTAGGCAGTGCAAACGATGCCGACGCGATCCGGCAATTGACCGAATTGCGTCGCTACGCCGACGACGACCTCAAGAAGAAGCTCGAGCCGGTGGCGGGCGTGGCCGCGGTCAAGGTCGGCGGTGGTCTGGAGGACGAAATCCAGGTTGACATCGATCAGCAGAAGCTCGCGCAGCTAGGTCTGCCGATCGATACCGTCATCAGCCGTCTGCAGCAGGAAAACATCAACATTTCGGGCGGCCGCCTTGAGGAAGGCTCGCAGCGTTACCTGGTGCGCACCGTCAACCAGTTTGCCAACGTCGCCGAAATCCGCGAGATGCTTGTCACCACGCAATCGGCAGGTGGCGGCGCGGCGCAAAGCGCGGCCGACCAGATGGCACGCGTCGCGGCAGCTTCGGGTTCGGCAGATGCAATGGCGGCCGCCGCTTCGGTGCAGAGCGCGTCGTCGGGTGACCAGAACACTGCAGCCGGTGGCATGCCGGTACGTTTGAAAGACATCGCCGAAGTCCGCCAGGGCTACAAGGAACGCGAGGCGATCATCCGCATCGCCGGCAAGGAAGCAGTGGAGCTTGCGTTGTACAAGGAAGGCGATGCGAACACGGTCGCCACCGCCGATGCGATCGAGAAAAAACTCGAGGACATCAAGGAGCAGATTCCACCGGACATCGAACTGACGACCGTCGATGACCAGTCGCAGTTCATCCGCCATGCGATCAGCGACGTCAAGCTGGATGCAGTGATCGGCGGCCTGCTGGCGATCCTGATCATCTTCCTGTTCCTGCGCGACGGCTGGAGCACGTTCGTGATCAGCCTGTCGCTGCCGGTGTCGATCATCGCCACCTTCTTCTTTATGGATCAGTTGAATCTCAGCCTCAACGTGATGTCGCTGGGCGGCCTCGCGCTTGCTACCGGATTGGTGGTCGACGATTCGATCGTGGTGCTGGAAAGCATCGCCAAGGCGCGCGAACGCGGGCTGGGCATCCTCGACGCGGCGATTACAGGTACGCGCGAGGTCAGCATGGCGGTCGTCGCCTCGACCCTGACTACCGTTGCCGTGTTCCTGCCGCTGGTGTTCGTCGAAGGCATCGCCGGGCAACTGTTCCGCGACCAGGCGTTGACGGTTGCGATTGCCATCGCGATTTCGCTGGTTGTTGCGATGACCCTGATCCCGATGTTGAGTTCTTTGAAAGGACGTCCCCCGCTGGCATTTGTTGACGAGCCGCCACATCCGCAATGGCAACCCGAAAAAAGCTGGCAGAAACCGATCGCGGGTACCGGGCGCGGCATCGGCACAGCCGTGCGCGGATTTTTCTTCGGAATCGCTTGGGTATTTGTCCGGATCTGGCGCGGCCTGGTCGCCGTGGTCAGCCCTGTGATGCGCAAGGCCAGTGATGTGGCGATGTCGCCATACGGTCGCGCCGAACGCGGTTACATCAAACTGCTGCCGGCCGCGATGGGCCGGCCGGCACTGGTGCTCGGGCTCGCCGCGATCGCATTCACCCTGACGATGCTCGTCGTCCCGTTGCTCGGCGCCGACCTGATTCCGCAACTGGCGCAGGATCGCTTCGAGATGACGGTCAAGTTACCGCCGGGTACGCCGTTGCGCGAAACCGATGCGGTGGTGCGCGAACTGCAGCAGAAACATGCAAAAGACGAGGGTATTCGCGCGCTGTACGGCGTCAGTGGCAGTGGCACGCGGCTGGATGCCAGTCCGACCGAAAGCGGCGAGAATATCGGCAAGCTGACCGTGGTCATGGCCGACGGCGGCAGCGAGGAACTGGAAGCCGCCCAGACCGAAGCGCTGCGCAAGACCATCGCCGGCAATGCAGGTGCACAGGTCGACTTCAGCCGTCCCGAACTCTTCAGTTTCTCGACACCGCTGGAGATCGAATTGCGCGGTGAGGACCTCGACACCATCGAGGCCGCCGGCAAGAAAATGGCGGCGATGCTGCGCGGCAATCCGCACTACGCCGACGTCAAGTCGACGGTGGAGGAGGGCTTCCCGGAAATTCAGATCCGTTTCGATCAGGATCGTGCCGGCGCATTGGGCCTGACCACGCGGCAGATCGCCGACATCGTGGTCAAGAAAGTGCGCGGCGACGTTGCCACGCGCTACAGCTTTCGCGATCGCAAGATCGATGTGCTGGTGCGTTCGCGCGAGAGCGATCGCGCATCGGTTGAAAGCATCCGTCGCCTGATCGTCAACCCCGGCAGCAGCCGTCCGGTGACGCTAGACGCGGTGGCAGATGTCATTTCCACGACGGGCCCGAGCGAAATCCATCGCGCCGATCAAGTACGCGTCGCAATCGTCTCGGCAAACCTGCGCGATATCGATCTGGGCGGTGCCGTCAGGGAAGTGGAAGACATGGTCCGCGAGCAACCGCTCGGCGCCGCCGTCGGCATGCATATCGGCGGGCAGGGCGAGGAGCTGGCAGAATCGGTGCGTTCGCTGTTGTTCGCATTCGCACTGGCGATCTTCATGGTCTACTTGGTGATGGCGTCGCAGTTCGAATCGCTGCTGCATCCGTTCGTCATCCTGTTCACCATTCCGCTGGCGCTGGTCGGTGCGGTGCTGGCGCTGCTGCTGACGCGCTCGCCGGTGTCGGTGGTGGTGTTCATCGGCCTGATCCTGCTGGTGGGCCTGGTGGTGAAGAACGCGATCATCCTGATCGACAAGGTCAACCAGCTGCGCGAGGCTGGCGTGCCCAAACGCGAGGCTTTGGTTGAAGGCGCCCGCTCGCGATTGCGGCCGATCATCATGACCACGTTGTGCACTCTGTTCGGTTTCCTGCCGCTGGCGCTGGCCTTCGGTGAGGGCGCGGAAGTACGTTCGCCGATGGCAATCACCGTGATCGGTGGTTTGCTGGTGTCTACGTTGCTGACGCTGGTGGTGATTCCGGTGGTCTACGACGTCCTCGATCGCCGCCCGGACGAACACTTTCGCGAGCGCGCCCGCCGGGCTCGACGCGATGCCGAAATCACTGCGACCCAGATCGAAGGTGACCAAGGACAACTCGCATGAGCGTCGCTGAATTCAGCATCAGGCGGCCGGTCACGTCGATCATGTTTTTCGTGTCGATGCTGGTGATCGGCCTGATTGCCGCCGTGCGCTTGCCACTTGAGGCATTCCCGTCGATTTCGTTCCCGGTGATCTTCGTGCAGCTGCCGTACCAAGGATCCACGCCCTCGGAAGTTGAGCGCACGGTGCTGCGTCCGGTCGAGGAAGCGCTGTCGACCATGTCCGGCATCAAACGCATGGAAGGCAGCGCCAACGCCAATGGCGCGAGCGTCTTCATCCAGTTTTCCGATTGGGACCGCGACGTGGCCATCGCGGCATCGGATGCACGTGAACGCATCGATGCGATCCGCGACGAGCTGCCTGATGACCTGCAACGCTATGCGGTCATGAAATTTTCGACTACCGACCAGCCGATCGTGGGCGTACGTCTGGCTGGAAATATTGACCTCACCACCGCCTACGACATGATCGATCGCGAGTTCAAGCGCAGGCTGGAGCGCATTCCCGGTGTTGCACGCGTCGATGTTTCAGGTGCGTCGCAGAATGAGGTCGAGATCGCAATCGCGCCGGATCGGCTCACTGCGCACAACGTCGGCCTCAACGAGTTGGTCACGCGGTTGCAGGCGGTCAATTTTTCGGTGTCTGCCGGTCAGATCGAGGACGGCGGCCGTCGCCTGCGCGTGCAGCCGGTCGGAGAAATGACCGACCTGCAGCAACTGCGCGACCTGGTGATCGGCAACAACGGCACGCGGCTCGGTGACATCGCCGACATCCGATTGAAACCTGCACGCATGAATTACGGGCGGCTGCTCGAAGGCAAACCCGCGATCGGGCTGGACGTTTTCAAGGAACGCGACGCCAATCTTGTAGAAGTTTCGCAAAGTGTCCTCGATGAAGTCGATGCGATCCGCAAGCAGCCCGCGCTTAGTGATGTGCAGGTCAAGGTCATCGACAACCAGGGCGAGGATGTCACCACGTCGCTGGTGACTCTGGCCGAAGCGGGCGCCATCGGCCTGCTGCTGTCGGTCACGGTGCTGTTCTTCTTCCTGCGGCATTGGCCATCGACGCTGATGGTGACGCTGGCGATTCCGATCTGCTTCGTGATGACGTTGGGTTTCATGTATTTCGCCGGTGTCACGCTCAACATCCTGTCTATGATGGGCTTGCTGCTGGCCATCGGCATGCTGGTGGACAACGCCGTGGTGGTGGTCGAGAGCATCTACCAGGAACGCGAAAAAATGCCGGACCAGCCGCGTCTGGCCTCGATCATGGGTACACGCCATGTCGCCATTGCGCTGTCGGCGGGCACCCTGTGCCACTGCATCGTGTTCCTGCCCAACCTGTTCGGCGAGACCAACCAGATCAGCATCTTCATGACGCAGATCGCGATCACTATTTCGGTGTCGCTGCTGTCGTCGTGGCTGGTGGCCGTGAGCCTGATCCCGATGCTGTCGGCGCGCATGAAGACACCGTCGGCGGTGCGCAGCGAGCACGGTGTGATCCCGCGCATGCAGAAACGCTATGCAAAATTTCTGCGTTGGACCCTGGAGCATCGCGGCAAGAGCGTGCTGGGTATTCTGCTGATCGTCGCGGTCAGCATCGTGCCGATGATGTTAACCAAGAAAAACATGTTTGGCGGCGACGATGGTGACGAGGTACGGCTGAACTACGATTGGCAAGGTAGTTATACCAAGGAACAGATGCTGGTCGAGGCGACCAAGATGGAAGCCTTCCTCAACGCCAATCGCGAGCGCTTCCACATCGTCCAGCTCTACACGTGGTACAGCGAGGAAGAAGGCGGCAACACACGCATCAAGTTCGACACCGACAAGCCCGGCGACACCGCACCGCTGCTGGATCTGATCCGCAAGGAAATGCCCAGATCAGCGCGCGCCAAGATGACGCTCGGCAACCAGGAAGACCAGGGAAGCGGCGGAATGGGCGAGAACGTCGAGTTCCAGTTGGTCGGCGATTCGACTGATGCCTTGGCGGAACTCGCAGGCGAGGTCGTCCCGATCCTGGCCAAACGCAAGGAACTGCGCGACGTGCGCGTCAATGCGGGCGACGAGAACAGCGAGTTGACCGTGCGCGTGGATCGTGAACGCGCGGCTGCGTTCGGTTTCAGTTCTCAGCAGGTCGCCAGCTTCATCGGATTGGCCTTGCGCGGCTCGCCGTTGCGTGAATTCCGCCGCGGCGAAACCGAGGTGCCGGTGTGGGCGCGCTTTGCAGGCGCCGAGGACTTCCGCATGCAGGACATGGCGTCACTGACGGTACGCTCACCCGATGGACGCAGCGTGCCGTTGCTGAGCATGGTCGATGTGTCGATACAGCCGGCATCGACGCAGGTGCAGCGCACCAATCGCCAGACCACGCTGACCATCCAGGCCAATCTTGCCGACAAGGTGACGATGCCGGATGCGCGCAAGGCAATGGAGGCGGCGCTGGAGGGCATTTCCTTCCCGACCGGGTACAGCTACTCATTCGACGGCGGCGCCTTCCAGGAGGATGACGATGCAATGAAGCAGATGCTGTTCAATCTCGCCATCGCGCTGGTGATGATTTACGTGGTGATGGCCGCGGTGTTCGAATCGCTGCTGTTCCCGGCGGCGATCATGAGCGGCGTGTTGTTCTCGGTGTTCGGCGTGTTCTGGCTGTTCTGGCTGACCGGTACCGAATTCAACATCATGGCGTTCATCGGGATTCTGGTGCTGATGGGCGTGGTGGTGAACAACGGGATCGTGATGATCGAACACATCAACAATTTGCGACGGCGCGGCCTGTCGCGCACCGATGCGCTGGTGGAGGGTAGCCGCGAACGCCTGCGTCCGATCCTGATGACGATGGGGACCGCGATCCTGGCGATGGTGCCGATCGCACTGTCGACCAAGACCGGCAACAACATGCCGCCGTATTACCCGATGGCACGCGCTATTGCCGGCGGGTTGGCGTTTTCGACCATCGTCAGCCTGCTGTTCCTGCCGACGATCTACGCGATCCTTGACGACATGCGCAATGGCACCGCGCATTTGTTGAAGCGTGCACGCGGCATGCCGACGGGCGTGGCGGTTGCGGCCATCAAGGCGGAATGAGCTTTCCGCACGTTGTTGCTTGTGTTGGAGCAGTTCCATAGCCCGGGTATCGTTACGCTCCACTCGGGCTACATTTATCCAAACAACTTGCCAAGCATCCTCGCGCCACCCATCCACACACCAATCGCGGTGCCGAGACTGGTCAGGAAAAAATTCAGCAGCACGCGCGCAACGCGATTGCGCCACCAGCCTCTCACCGTTTGTACGTCATCGCGCAGCGCCATGAAATCGGCATAGGTCGGCTTGCGCACCCATGCTTCGACCAAGGCACTGATCGTTCCGGATGCAAGCGCCGGATGCAGCGGCGTCAGCGGCGATGCGAGGAAGGCCGCGAGGATGCTCAACGGATGGCCGCCCGCGATCAGACAGCCCAGCGCACCGAGTCCACCCGTCAACAGAACCCAATACAACATCAGGTCCGCGCCGACATCCACGCCACCGCGCCAGAACCCCCATGCGAAACCACCCAACACAAACGTGGTGAGCACGATGGTGAACCACGGCACGGATGATTTTTCCGGGGTCGCGTCCAGTTCCTCGCGGATCAGCTGCGGCGCACGCGTTTCATCGCGCAGATGTTTTGCCAGCCCTTGCAAGTGTCCCGCACCGACTACCGCAAGCACTTCACGAGCGGTGCCTGATGTTTCCCGCAATTTCGCCGCCATGTAGCGATCGCGTTCGGCGATGATCGCTTCGTACAGTTCCGGCGTCTGCTCGGCGAACTCGCTGAAGCTGGCTTCCAGCATGTCGCCCTGCTTGAGTTTTTCGATATCCGCTTCGCCGACTTCGTCATCGGCAAACAGTCCAGCGAACAATCCAGCGCTGAGCTTGGCGCGGCCCCAGAAGCCGAGACTGTTCAAGGCGCGTTTGAACGTGAGTCCGACATCGCGATCGATCAGATGCACCGGCAATCCGCGTGCCTTCGCATCCAGCGCGGCGGCCTTCAATTCCGCGCCGGGCTCAATCCCCAACTGCTCCGCGAGACGGCGCTGGTAAGCGGCCAGTCCGAGGTTGACCGCGAACAGTGCGGTCTTGCCCTCGCGCAATACCTTGACCAGGTCCAGCTTCGCGAGCGCATCCGGGTCGGTCAGTGCCTGCAGGCGCTGTGGATCGAGCTCAACTGCCACGGCATCGAACGCATCACTGGCAATGGCTGCGCGCACGGCATCCACGCTGGCCTTCGATACGTGCGCAGTGCCCAGCAAGGTGTAACGCACACCTTCACGTTCGACGATGGCATGCGGTTGCCCGCTGAA
>JAYTAY010000055.1:0-2120 GCA_043737255.1 Luteimonas sp. | reverse complement strand
CGTCGACGCTTGATGGCCGGGTGTCGGCGCGCACGGTGTTGTTGAAGACGTTCGATGCGCGCGGTTTTGTGTTCTACACGCACCTCGATGGCCGCAAGGGACTGGAGTTGCAGGAAAACCCGCAGGCAGCGTTGTTGTTGCTGTGGAAACGGTTGCGCGAGGGTGGGGTGCAGGTGCGCGTCGAAGGCAACGTGGTGATCGTGGGCGATGCCGAAGCCGATGCGTATTTTGCATCGCGCCCGCGCCTGAGCCAGATTGGTGCATGGGCGTCGGCCCAGTCGGAGACGCTGGATTCAAGGGAAGTGTTCGAGCAGCGCATCGAGCGGTACGAACGGGAATTCGATGGCCGCGACGTGCCGCGTCCGCCCGACTGGTCGGGTTTCCGCGTTGTGCCACATTCCATCGAATTCTGGTACGGCGCGAAATTCCGCCTGCACGAGCGCTGGTCGTACGAGCGCGCTGCGTCTGGCGCGTGGTCGAAGCGGATGTTGTATCCGTGAGCGGGAGTATCACCGGCCCCCAACGCATCGTCTGCCTGACCGAAGAACCGACCGAAACCCTGTACGCACTCGGCGAACAGGATCGCATCGTCGGCATCAGCGGCTTCACCGTGCGACCGGCGATCGCGCGAAAGGAGAAGCCCAAGGTCAGCGCGTTCATCAGCGCAAAAATCGACGAGATCCTCAAGCTCAAGCCGGATCTCGCGATCGGATTTTCCGATATCCAGTCGGAGATCGCTGCAGCGCTTATCAAGCAGGGCGTCGAAGTCTGGATCGCCAACCATCGCAGCGTCGACGGCATCCTTGATTACATCCGCCGGCTTGGCGCGCTGGTTGGTGCAGGTGACAAGGCGAACCGTTACGCCGACGAACTCAAGCGCGGACTGGATGAGATCGAACGGGACAGTGCATTGTTGGTGCGCCGCCCGAAAGTTTATTTCGAGGAATGGGATGACCCGTTGATCAGTGGCATCCAGTGGGTCGCCGAGCTGATCCGCATCGCCGGCGGCGACGACGTGTTCCCGGAACGCGCGCAGGAATCGCTGGCCAGGGCGCGCATCCTTGAAGATCCCGATGAGGTCATCCGTCGCGCACCGGATATCATCCTGGGCTCATGGTGCGGCAAGAAATTCCGTCCGGAGAAAGTCGCCGCGCGTGCGGGCTGGGATGCGATTCGGGCGGTGAGTGATGGTGCGCTTTACGAAATCAAGTCGCCGAATATCCTGCAGCCGGGGCCTGCGGCGTTGACGGATGGGGTGCGCGAGATGGCGCGGATCTTTCGTGAATGGTCGGAGAAGCGGAATTGATGCTTTCCCTTCTCCCTTCGAGAGAAGGGAAAGCCGTCACTGCGGATAAAACTCGCGATTGAATTGAATCGTCGTGATGGCTTTGCCCTCTCGAACCGCTTTCACGTCGAAACGCAAGGTCTCTGGCAATGCGGTTTCGACCGTGCCGACGTAATCGATCAGCACCTGCCCCGTGTTCGATGCAGGATCGCCGATGCGCACTTCGCGCATCGCGATGCCTCGCTTGTGTCCGCGCAAGTCCGTGACCGAAGCGGTGATTTGCGCAGGCAATGAAGTTTCGTCGGTTTCCGGGCCTTGGCGAACGGCAACCAGCAGCAGGATCGTGTTGTCGTCGCGAACGATGCCGTACTGCTGCGCGACAGCCGGATCGAGCATGGATGTATGGATCGGGCTGGCGCGCACGCTGATGTTGCCGACGCGCGCGATGGCGTCGCCTTGCGCGGATGGGTCACTCGAAGGCGCAGGCGTGCTTGTTCCGCCGCATGCTGCCAATAGCACAGCCAATGCAATCGTGAGCACGCAGCGATAACTCTGGAAACGCGTCATGGCGATGTCCTGTTCAAGCGTTGGCGGTGGACAACTATATGCCGCGTTCGGCGGCATTGCGGATTGCCTTGGCTGCAGCGCGTTGCGCAGTTCTGCAACGGGTTCCGCCACACGGATGGAAGCCGTGTTCGCGCGCGCGATCAATCCGCCGATCAAGCTGCGCGCCATGTTGCCGCCACCGCTGAAGGCGGCCGGGCGGAGGGACGGTGGGGAATCGGAATGGGCCATCATGAGGCTCGTCGTTCTGAAGCGGCAGGGTAATCGTAAA
>JAYTAY010000054.1:0-2122 GCA_043737255.1 Luteimonas sp. | reverse complement strand
GCAGCGAAAAAGCCGGCTGCACGGACGAAATCCGCAACGGCCAGCTTGGCGGAAGCTCGTTTTTCCCCTGCACCGAAGTCTGCGCCGCGCAAGAGCGCTGGCAAGAAGCTCGCCGCAAAAAAAACAGGCGCGCGCAAGGGCGCTAAAAAGGCGGACCTTCGTTCTGGGACGGCCGCTAAGCCTCAGCCAGCCCAACGCAAGCTGTTGCGGCCTGACGTCGCCGCGGGACGGCGCAAGGCCAATAGTGCGGACAGTGATGCTCACGCGTTGCTGCAAAAGACAATCATGGACGCACTGGATCGCCTCAAGGCCAAGGACGTGGTTGCTCTTGATGTCCGCGACAAAACATCAATGACCGATCTCATCGTGATCGCAACGGGTACCTCGTCGCGCCACGTCAAAGGATTGGCAGAGGAAGTCGTCAAGGCCTCCAAGCAGATCGGGCAGTTGCCTCTGGGTGTCGAGGGCGCACGCGAGGGCGAGTGGGTTCTCGTCGATCTTGGCGACGCGATCATCCACGTCATGTTGCCGCGCAGTCGCGAGTTCTACGGCCTTGAGCGGCTCTGGACGGTTGGCGATCCCGAACCTTCCAATGCCTTGGAAGGCGAATCTGACCTCTGAATTGATGCGCACAAGGTTGATATCTGTCGGCGAACGCATGCCTGCGTGGGTCGCAGCCGGATTTGCCGAGTACCGCAAGCGGCTGTCGCAAGAATTACCGATCGATCTGGTGGAAGTGACGGCCGGCGCACGTGGCAAGGGCCGCGATACCCAGCGTGCTATCCGCGACGAAGGCGCCGCCATGTTGGCAGTTGTGCCGAAGGACGCACACGTGGTAGCCCTCGATGGTAGGGGTCAATCTTGGTCCAGCGAGGAATTATCGTTACAAATGGGCGCGTGGCGTATGCAGGGCCGCGATCTGGCCCTGCTCATCGGCGGGCCAGATGGCAACGCCGATGAAGTGCTGGCAGCGGCCGACCAGCGCTGGTCTCTGGGGCCATTGACCTTGCCACACATGCTGGTACGTCTCGTCGTGATCGAGCAGCTGTATCGAGCCGCCGGTATATTGGCCGGACATCCTTATCATCGGGGTTGATTCACGCGCGCGGCCGTCGCTTGCGCACTTTTCGAGCCGTTGCTCCCATAGACTGACGGCCGGCTTAATAATATCTTCACTTCCTGTTGAATCGCCGCTAAAGAATCCGCTAGAATGCGACTGCCAGCTGGGGCCGGCTTTGTATACGTCGAAAAATATTGTTAAAAATATCTTTACCTGCGTCCGTCCTGTTGTAACATGCTGTTTGCGCTTTCGTGCCGATTCCGTCGGACCTGAAGACCAACCGATAAAAGAAGAGGAAATCATATGAACCGTAAAGTCTTGTTTGCGCTGGTTGCCCTGAGCTTGGGCTCCGCGTCCATCGCCCAGGCGCAAAGCAGCTGGTACCTTGCCCCGCGCATCGGTGCCGTCATTCCCGACGGCGACCGTGACACCGACACCTCGCTGTACACAGGTATCGGCGCCGGCGCTTGGGTCACCCCTAATCTCGCCGTGGACTTCGAGTACGGCATCAACGACGCCGACTTCTCGGGCGGTTCCTTCCGCGATGGTCATGAGTGGGAAACCGTCACCCTTGGCGTGAGCGGTCGCTGGTTCTTTGGTACCGAAGGTTCGGCATGGCGTCCATACGTGATGGCTGGCTTGCTTGCCGCTCGTCACCAGGCCTATTCGGGCTTCATCCAGCATGATGGTTGGGATCCGGGTGCAACGGTTGGTGGCGGCGTGCAGTACAACGCTTCCTACAACGTTGGCATTCGTTTCGAGCTTGCCGCTCGCTACGACAAGGACAACAACTCGCTGCGTGGTCAGTTTCCGGGAGCAGGTGACGAGAACCATTTCGTAGACGGCCTGGCAACTGTCGGCTTGGTCTACACCTTCGGTTCTCCAGCTGCGGCCCCGATAGTTGAAGAGGTTGTTCCGCCACCGCCCGCGCCGCCAGTCGACGAAACGCCGGTGCCAACCGATGTGGTCATCGACCTGCGTGGCATCAACTTCAAGTTCGATCGTCCGCGTAAGGGTGAGGGCGATATCGCTCCGACCTTGCAGGAGCCGACTGCCGACTCG
>JAYTAY010000053.1:0-2125 GCA_043737255.1 Luteimonas sp. | reverse complement strand
ACGTCCGCAATGAGCTGTCCGCGCTGGAAAAGACCTGGATGGTGCACCCGGGCGTCGGCGGCGACGTGGTCAGGTTGCGGGCCGAACTCAAGGCCGTCAACGAGCGCCTGTGGGTGATCGAGGACGACATCCGCATGAAGGAAAAGGCGCAGGCCTTCGACGACGAATTCGTGCAACTAGCCCGCAGCGTGTATTTCGAGAACGACATGCGTGCGCGTATCAAGAAAGACATCAACCTGGCGCTGGGTTCGGATTACGTCGAGGAAAAGTCGTATCAGGATTACAAGACTGGCTCAGCGCCGTAGGCCTTTACCTTCCTCAGAGACAAAGGGCAGAGGAGCATGGCGGATCCGATCGCTTTGCGCGTTGCATAAAGCGGACACGATAATCCTAAGTCCAGAAATTGTCGGTGACGTAGCGCTCAAATGCCGCAACTCCATCCGCCACCGTCACCAGATCCATCACCCCATCAAACTCGATTTTCGCTCCCCACTTGAGTTCGCTCGCGGGCTTGCCCAGAAATTTTCGCGCAGCATCGTCATAGCGATCCACGCAATAGCGAAGATCCGAATAGGGACCACTGCGTTTCGGATTGCTGGCTGCATGCAAGCCCAATACCTTTGTCCCCATCGCGTTGGCGATATGCATCGGACCTGAGTCCGGCGTCATCACCAGGTCGGCGCGCGCCAGCAGGGCGGGCAGTTGCTTCAGGGTGTCCTTGCCGATCAGGTCGAGTGCAGGCGATTGCATTTGCGCGAGGATCGCGTCGCCGACTTCGCGCTCCAATTCGCTGCGTCCACCGCATAACACGATCCGCCATCCGTGCGACGCAGCATGGTCGGCGACGGTGGCATAACGCTCCGCACGCCAGTTGCGGCGCACATGGCTTGAGCATGGCGAGATCAGCAACGTCGGCATGCCATCGTCCGGCCATTGCGCGCGAGCCCACTCACGAGCGGTGTCTGGCACAGGTAAATCCCAGATGACATCGGTCTGTAGCAAACCCAGCGGCTCGCAGAAACTGCCGATCGCATCCAGCACATGTGTGCCGGGACGATCGGAGATGCGCTCGTTGACGAACAATCCGTGCATATCCTTGGAACGTGATGGGTCATAGCCGATACGCCGATCTGCCGGGATAAATGCCGACAGCACGTTCGCGCGCAAGGCGACCTGCATCTGCAGCAGCGCATCGAAACGGCGTCCGCGCAACCCGGATCGCATCGCGCGCATCCCGGCCAGACCGCTCTTCTTGTCATAGACCAGGAATTCGACGCCCTCCAGGCCCGCGAGCAATCTTTGCTCGCCCTGGCCAATCACCCACGTCAACGCGACCTGCGGCCACGCGGCGCGCAACGTGTGGACCAGCGGCAGCACATGGGTCGCGTCGCCGAGCGCGGAGAGGCGGAGCAGGCAGATCGAGGCAGGGGGATTGGGCACTGGCTTGCTAGACTCGCTGGATGGCTGGATTTGACGCCACTGAAACGCTGACACCGTTCCGCGATGATGACAATCATCGTGGTGCGGGAGCGATTCTGTTCGACACGCAGCGTGTGCGGCAAGTTGATCCGGAATGGTTCCAGCCCTCGCACTGGGGCGAGCACGCGCGACCGGTGCAAAGTGGTGGTCGCGGCGGGGCATGGTTTGTCGATGCGCCCTTTGGTCGAGCCGTGTTGCGACATTACCTGCGCGGCGGCTGGATGGCGAAGTTGCGCCGCGAAGGTTTTCTGTGGCCGGGGGCCAACAAGGTGCGCAGTTTCAGCGAGTTCCGTTTACTGCGGGAACTGTCCAGGCTGGGCCTGCCGGTGCCTCGGCCGTATGCGGCGCAATATCGCCGCGATGGCCTGCGTTACCACGCGGCGATCCTGCTGGAACGCATCGACAACGTCCGCTCGCTGGCCGAACGCGCTGCAGTCGCAGGTTACGACGCGCCGTGGGAGGAAACCGGCCGTCTCATCGCACGCTTTCATCGCGTCGGCCTCGATCATGCCGACCTCAATGCGCACAACATCCTGTTCGACAGTCAGGGGCATGGCTGGCTGATCGATTTCGATCGCGGCCAGTTGCGTATTCCGGCAACTGCATGGCGGGAGAAAAACCTGGCGCGCCTGAAACGATCGCTGTT
>JAYTAY010000052.1:0-5189 GCA_043737255.1 Luteimonas sp. | reverse complement strand
ATCGCACTTGTGATTCATGGTGGCGCTGGGGTGATCGAGCGCGATGCGTTGAGCGCCGAAAATGAAAAGGCGATCCGCATCGATCTCGGTCGCGCGCTCGATGCTGGCCATGCCGTGCTGTCGAAGGGCGGCAGCGCGCTGGATGCGGTCAGCGCAGCAGTCGTTATCCTTGAAGATTCCCCGCTGTTCAACGCCGGCAAGGGCGCGGTGTTCAATGCCGACGGCAGACACGAACTCGATGCGTCGATCATGGAAGGCCACACGCGGCGCGCCGGTGCGGTTGCGGGCGTCACCACGATCCGCAATCCGATCCGCCTCGCGCGCGCGGTAATGGAACACTCACAGCACGTGATGCTGGCGGGAACCGGCGCGGAACAGTTCGCCGATACGCAGACACAGATCCAGCGCGTGCCGAATGCATGGTTCGATACCGATGTGCGCCGCAAGCAACTTGAACTCGCCAAGCAGCGCGAGGATGCGCAAGCGTCGGACGCAATACCGACCGTCGCCGGCGCGTATTTCGGCACCGTCGGTGCGGTCGCGCTCGATACACAGGGCCGCATCGCGGCAGCGACATCGACCGGTGGCATGACCAACAAGAAATTCGGACGGGTCGGCGATTCGCCGGTGATCGGCGCCGGCACCTGGGCCGATGAAAACTGCGGCGTGTCGGGTACCGGCTGGGGCGAGCACTACATCCGCAACGCCGTCGCGCATGACATCTGCGCACGCGTGGCGTATCGCGGCGACACGCTCGCCGTCGCGGCCGATGAAGTCATCCTCAAGCGCGTCGTCGCCACCGGCGGCGATGGTGGTGCGATTGCGCTGGATCGCGAGGCCAACATCGTGATGCCGTTCAACACTTCCGGCATGTATCGCGCATGGATCAAGCCCGATGGCTCGCGCGGGACGGCGATTTTCAAGGAAGATTAGTTTTTCCACTTCTTCGGGCGGTAGCCAAGGCAAACATCGCCGTTCACGGGTTTTTGCAGGCCCCCAAGGGGATTTCCTTCGGGCGTAACCGAAGGGCATGGCGCTGCATGCGGCGTCCGGATCTATTGCGACGCCCTCCGGTTATCGCGCCCCGGGCCCGTGGGAGCCGTTTTCCTGAATAGACTTCAGGGCAACACATGCATGGGCATCAGATCCCGTGGTCAAGGCATCGCAACAGGGTTTTCCAACGCCGCCCTGTGGCAAAATTGACAGGTTCCGGCCGCCACGCCGCCCAAATGAAGACCCCATGCCCGCTACCGCAGAATTGATCTTCGAGCAGTCCCGGTCCGGCCGCAGCGCCGTCGCCCAGCACCCATCCAACACCAGGATTCCTTCCGACATTCCCGCCGCACTGCTGCGCGAGACGCCGGTCGGCCTGCCGGAAGTGTCCGAGCTGCAGGTGGTGCGCCATTACACCAACCTCAGCCGCAAGAATTTCTCCATCGACACGCAGTTCTACCCGCTGGGCAGCTGCACCATGAAATACAACCCGCGCGCCTGCCATTCGATCGCGCTGATGGACGGGTTTGCCGGCCGCCATCCGTATGCGCCCGAATCGCTGTCGCAGGGATTCCTCGCCTGCATGCACGATTTGCAGGAAATCCTTGCCGAAGTCACGGGCATGAAAGGCGGCGTGTCGCTGGCGCCGATGGCCGGCGCGCAGGGCGAATTCGCCGGCGTGGCGATGATCATGGCGTACCACAAGTCGCGCAACGATCTGGAGCGCAACGAGATCATCGTCCCCGATGCCGCGCACGGCACCAATCCCGCGACTGCGGTGATGTGCGGGTGTGTGGTCCGCGAGATCCCGACCATGGCTGACGGCGATATCGACGTCGATGCGTTGAAGAAAGTGCTCGGTCCAAAAACCGCCGGCATCATGCTGACCAACCCCTCGACGATCGGCGTATTCGAGCGCCGTATCCAGGAGATCGCGAAACTCGTCCACGAAGCCGGCGGCCTGCTGTACTACGACGGCGCCAACTTGAACGCGATTCTGGGCAAGGTGCGGCCCGGCGACATGGGCTTCGACGCGATCCACATGAATCTGCACAAGACGTTCTCCACGCCGCACGGCGGCGGCGGGCCAGGCGCGGGTGCGGTCGGTGTCAGTGAACGCTTGAGGCCATTCTTGCCGATTCCCATGATCGGCAAGAACGCCGACGGCAGTTATCACTTCCTGCGCAAGAAAGACTGCCCGCAATCCATCGGCCGCTTGTCCGCCTTCGCGGGCAATGCCGGCGTCCTGATCCGCGCGTACGTCTATGCGCGCCTGCTCGGCCGCGAAGGCATGACCCGCGTTGCCGAATACGCCACCCTCAACGCCAACTATCTCGCCGCGCAATTGAAGAAGGCCGGCTTCACGCTCGCGTATCCGGAACGCCGCGCGTCGCACGAATTCATCGTCACCGTGCAGCCGCAGAAAAAGGCCAACGGCATCACCGCGCTGGACTTCAGCAAGGCGCTGCTCGACCACAACATCCACGCGCCGACCAACTATTTTCCGTTGCTGGTGCCGGAATGCCTGCTGATCGAGCCGACCGAAACCGAAAGCAAGGAAACACTCGATGAGTTCATCGAAGTGATGACCGGTTTGCTGGCGGAGTCGCGCGAAAATCCGGAAAAAATGAAGGGCGCGCCCTACACCATGCCGGTGCGCCGCCTGGACGATGTCAAGGCGGTGCGGGAGCTGGATATCGCCTTCAGGCCGACTGCCGCAACGCTAACTGCAGCGGCCTGAGTCGTGGCAGACGAGTTCGGCCACCTGCCGCGACGCCCCAGCCGCATCTTCAAGGCGGCGATCTGGTCGCTGCAGGGACTGCGCGCGGCCTGGCTGCACGAATCCTCGTTCCGGCTCGAGGTTTACCTGTTCGTGATCCTGGCGCCACTAGGCTGGTGGTTGGGTCAGAGCGGGATCGAGCGCGCATTGCTGATCGGTTCAATGCTGCTGGTGCTGAGCATCGAATTGCTGAACTCCGCGGTCGAAGCGGTGATCGGACGTTACGGCGACGAGCACCACGAGATGGCCGGGCGCGCCAAGGACATGGGCTCGGCCGCGGTGTTCGTGCTGATGTTGAATGTGATGTTGGTGTGGGGCTGTATCGTCGGCCCGCGCCTGCTCTGAGGAACCTTGCTGCATGTTCATGGAATTGCTGACCGATCCGCAGGCGTGGATCACCCTGGTGACCTTGAGCGCGATCGAAATCGTACTCGGCATCGACAACCTCGTTTTCATTTCTATCGCGGTCAGCAAGCTGCCGCACGTGCAGCGCGAGAAAGCGCGCAAGTTCGGCATCGCCGTCGCCTGCATCACGCGAATCTTGCTGTTGCTGACCCTGGCGTGGCTGGCCGGCCTGACCTCCGATCTGTTCCGGATTTTCGGGCAGGGCATCTCCGTTCGCGACCTGGTGCTGATCCTGGGCGGCGTGTTCCTGCTGGTGAAGGGCACGATGGAGATTCGCGACCTGATCGTCGGCGAAGCCGAGTCCGAGGACATCGATACCAAACCGTTGACGTCGTTCGGCATGGTGATCGCGCAGATCGCCATCATCGATATCGTGTTCTCGCTGGATTCGGTGATTGCGGCGGTCGGCATGGCCAACCACACCGCGATCATGGTCACCGCGATCCTGCTCGCAGTTGCAGTGATGCTGCTGGCGGCGGCGCCGCTGGGCCGCTTCATCGACGAGAACCCGACGATCAAGATGCTGGCGCTCGCCTTCATCGTGCTGGTCGGTGTGTTTTTGATTGCCGACGGTTTCGAGTTGCATATTCCCAAGGGCTACGTCTACGCCGCGATGGGTTTCTCCGCGCTGGTGGAAAGCCTGAACCTGTGGGTCAAACGCCGCGCCAGTGCGCGCGAGCTGCCGCAATAGCGACGGCCATTGCGCTGCGGGCGAGGTGATGCTGCAATGCCGCCTGATCCTTCGCCACGGAGTCGAGCCATGCGTATCGTCTTGTTGATGCTTCTCGCTGTCGTGCTGTCGGGCTGCGGCTACAACTCGATCCAGCAGAAGGACGAAGCGGTCAAGGCCGGCTGGTCGGAAGTGCTCAACGAATACAAGCGCCGCGCCGACCTGATCCCGAATCTAGTCAACACCGTCAAGGGCTACGCGCAGCAGGAAAAGGACGTGCTGATCAAGGTCACCGAGGCGCGCGCCAAGGTCAGCCAGATCAACGTCAACGCCGACGATGCTGCATCCTTGCAGCAGTTCCAGCAGGCGCAGGGCGAGTTGTCCAGCGCGCTGTCGCGCTTGCTGGTGGTGACGGAAAACTATCCAAACCTCAAGTCGGACCAGTCGTTCCTGGCGTTGCAGACGCAGCTGGAAGGCTCGGAAAACCGCATCACCGTCGCGCGCGGCCGTTACATCCAGACCGTGCAGGACTACAACACCTTCATCCGCCAGTTTCCAAATAATCTCACCGCGATGATGTTCGGCCACAAGCAGAAGCCTAATTTCAGTGTCGAGAACGAGCGCGAAATCCAGGACGCGCCGACGGTGGATTTTGGCGCGCAGCCACAGGGCGGTTAAGGCGGCTTTCGCAGGTGCGAATTCATTCGCATGCTTTCGGCCGACCAAGAGCGTGCGAATGAATGACCAGCTTTTAGCTGTTTCAAAGCGCACGCACCTACAAAGGCGCATGGCGTTCTTGTTGCTTGCGCTGCTCGCGTTCACCTCCGCTACCGCACAGGCGCAGCAAGCCGAAATCCCCCCGATGACCTCTTCGGTGGTCGACACTACCGGCACGCTGACGCCTCAACAAAAGCAGCAACTCGAACAACAGGCGCTGGCCCTGCAGCAACGCAAGGGCAGCCAGTTGCAGGTGCTGATGGTGCCGAGCACGCAGCCGGAAACCATCGAGCAGTACACCGTGCGCGCGTTCGAACAATGGAAGCTCGGCCGCAAGGGCGTCGATGATGGCGTGTTGCTGGTCGTGGCCAAGGACGATCGCCGCGTGCGCATCGAACCGGGGTATGGCCTGGAAGGCGCGATCCCCGACATCAGCGCCGGTCGCATCATCCAGGAATACCTGGCGCCGAAATTCCGTGCGGATGATTACGGCGGCGGCATCATCGACGCGACCGCGGCGCTGGTGAAGTTGATCGACGGAGAAACCTTGCCCGCGCCGATGGCCGACAACCGCGGCAAGGATTCGGGCGGCGGAAATTGGTTGTTTGCGCTGCTCGCGGCGTT
>JAYTAY010000051.1:0-5193 GCA_043737255.1 Luteimonas sp. | reverse complement strand
ACCAGCGGCTGCTGTTCAACAAGCTGCTGACTGGCGCATTGCGTGTTGGCGTCTCGCAGCGACTGGTGCAGCAGGCGCTGGCAGAACTGTCAGGCATCGATATTTCGCGACTTGCACAACGCATGCTCGGTGCATGGACGCCCGATGCGCAATTCCTGCGCAATCTGCTGACGGTGGAGGAACTGCCGGGCGACCGGCAGCAACCGTACCCATTTTTCCTCGCATCGCCGCTGGAAGGCGACGCGCAGGCGCTTGGCGACATCGATGACTGGCTGCTGGAATGGAAGTGGGATGGCATCCGCCTGCAACTGATCCGGCGCGACGGCGAAGTGGCGCTGTGGTCGCGTGGCGAGGAACGCCTCGATGGACGTTTTCCAGAAATCGAATCCGCCGCCTCAACCTTGGCGCGCGACTGCGTGCTTGATGGCGAGTTGCTGGCGTGGCGCGACGGCGATGCGCCGTTGCCGTTCACCGCATTGCAGACACGCATCCAGCGCTTGAAGCCGGGACCGAAGACATTGGCCGATACGCCCGTCCGCGTGCAGCTGTACGACCTGCTCGAACTCGACGGCGAAGACTGGCGCGTGCGGCCACTCGCCGAACGACGCGCCGCGCTCGAGCAACTGGTCCTGCAACACGCCGATCCACGCATCGTGATCTCGCCACGCGTGCATGCGACCAACTGGACCCATGCGGCCACGTTGCGCGACGGCGCACGCGAACGCGGCGTCGAAGGCTTGATGCTCAAGCGGTTGTCATCGCCATACCAGGTCGGTCGCCGCCGCGGCGACTGGTGGAAGTGGAAAATCGATCCGCTGACCATCGATGCCGTGTTGCTTTACGCGCAATCAGGCCACGGTCGCCGCAGCACGCTGTACACCGATTACACCTTCGGCCTGTGGGACGGTGATGCGCTGGTGCCGGTGGCGAAAGCGTACTCGGGGCTGGATGACAAGGAAATTCTTGCGCTCGACAAATGGATCCGCGCGCACACGCTGGAACGGTTCGGACCGGTGCGCTCGGTGCAGGCGCATCACGTGTTTGAACTTGGTTTCGAAGCGGTGAACAAATCCAGCCGGCATAAATCCGGGATCGCGGTGCGGTTCCCGCGCATCCTGCGCTGGCGGCAGGACAAGCCGATGGCGGAAGCGGACAAACTGGAGACACTGCGGGCGCTGGCGCGGTGAAAGATGACGCAATGAAAGATGATCTGTCGCCACAAGATCCCGCGTCGTCAGCTCGGCGCGCGACTGCAAAGAAGATAAATCCTGCAGCGTTGACCGCCTGGTTCAAGTCGCAGGGTTGGAAGCCATTGCCGTTTCAACGCGATGTGTGGCAACGCTATCTCGATGGCGAATCCGGTCTGCTGCACACACCCACCGGAAGTGGAAAAACGCTGGCGGCCTTCGGCGGGCCGTTACTGGAAGCCCTCGCGACAGATCCAGCCACAGCGCGGATCGGTGCCCGATTGCTGCCCAACGGAGGAAAAGATTGCGGGATCAAGGGACGCGGCAGGGACGGCGCCAGCGGCCGCATCAAAGTGCTGTGGATCACACCGCTGCGCGCACTGGCCACCGACACCGTGCGTGCACTGCGCGAACCGATCGACGCACTCGGTCTCGACTGGCAGGTCGGCATGCGCACCGGGGATGCAACGGCGCGCGACAAGCGCCTGGCGCGTGCCGGAAAACTTGATGTGTTGGTGACAACGCCCGAATCGCTGGCCTTGCTGTTGTCGTATCCCGATACCGCGCCACAACTGGCCAGCCTGCGTTGCGTCATCGTCGACGAATGGCATGAACTGCTCGCCAACAAACGCGGCGTGTTGTTGCAGCTGTGCCTGGCGCGACTGCGCGGCCTGTCGCCGCAGCTGCGGCTGTGGGGATTGTCGGCGACGCTCGGCAACCTCGATGAAGCGCGCGATGTCCTGCTGCCGCACGCACCCGGTTCACACACCGTGTCCGGTGTAAAACCACGCGCGCTGGAGATCGAAACCCTGCTGCCCGCGGAAGGCGAACGCTTTCCGTGGGCCGGACATCTCGGCCTGGTGCAATTGCAACGAGTACTGCAACGCCTGATGGGCGTGCGCACCAGTTTGTTGTTCACCAACACGCGCGCGCAGGCCGAACTCTGGCATCAGGCGCTGGCCGCCGTGTGGCCGGAAGATGCGAACACGCTCGCGCTGCATCACGGTTCGCTTCATCCGAAGCTGCGCGCTGCTGCCGAACAGGGATTACGCGACGGCAGCCTGCGCTGCGTGGTGGCGACATCCAGTCTCGATCTTGGTGTTGATTTCCCCGCCGTTGATCAGGTGTTGCAGATCGGCAGCCCGAAAGGCGTCGCGCGCCTGCTGCAACGTGCAGGACGTGCCAAGCATCGGCCGGGTGAAGCCGGACACGTGGTCTGTGTGCCCTCGCATGCGCTGGAACTGGTCGAGTACGCCGCCGCGCGCACCGCGATTGCACGCGGCGCGATCGAGGCGCGTCGCCCGCTGACCTTGTGCCTGGACGTGCTTGCACAGCATTGCGTCACGCTGGCGCTCGGTGGCGGTTTCGATGCGCGCATGTTGCTCTTGGAAGTGCGCGGCACGCATGCGTATTCCGCGCTGGACGATGCGACTTGGCAAGCAGTCCTGGATTTCATCGTGCAGGGCGGCGCAGCGCTGGCCAGCTATCCGGATTTCTGCCGCGTGGTGATCGGCGACGACGGCATCCATCGTGTCGAGGATCGGCGCATTGCGTTGCGGCATCGCCTGTCCATCGGCACCATCACCAGTGATGGCAGCGTCGCGGTGAAGTTCCTGCGTGGCGGCGGGCTGGGTTCGGTGGAGGAAAGTTTCGTCGGACGGTTGCGGCGCGGCGATCGCTTCCAGTTCGCCGGCCGCTTGCTGGAGCTGGTGCGGCTCGAGGACATGACCGCGTATGTCCGCGCCGCCAAATCCGGTGATGGCGCGGTGCCGAAGTGGCAGGGTGGGCGCATGCCGCTGTCGTCCGAACTCGGGCACGAAGTCGAACGCATGTTCAGTGCCGACGACGCATCGCCCGAAACGCGCGCGATCGCGCCGTTATTGCGATTGCAGGCCACACTGTCCGCGCTGCCGGCACCTGGTACCTTGCTTGCGGAGACGGTCAAGGCGCGCGACGGGCGTCATCTGTTCGTGTATCCGTTCGCGGGGCGACAGGTGCACGAAGGGCTCGGCTCGCTGCTGTCGCTGCGCTGGGGACGCAGCTTTGCCAACAGCTTCAGTTTTGCGGCGAACGATTACGGCTTCGTGTTGTCGCCCGCGAACGACGTGGAAATCGATGCAAGCACACTGCACGGATTGCTGTCACCGGATGCGTTGTTCGAAGATCTGCGCGAAAGTCTCAACCTCGGCGAACTAGCGCGCCGTCAGTTCCGCGAGATCGCACGCATTGCCGGCCTGCTGCCGCCCTCGCTGCCCGGTCGCGCGCCGCGCTCGATGCGCCAGTTGCAGGCATCGAGCGGATTGATTTTCGACGTGCTGCAACGCTTCGATCCTGGCCACCTGTTGCTGGCACAGGCCGAACGTGAAGTGTTCGCCACGCAACTGGAAGTGTCGCGGCTGGCCGATACGCTGGAGTCTTGCTCGCGGCGCAGGCTGGTGCTGCATGCGCCGCGCAGCCTCACGCCGTTGTCGTTTCCACTGTGGGCGGAAAGCCTGCGCGGCCAGCTCAGCACCGAAGACTGGAAGACACGCGTGCAGCGTGCCGCGGCGCAACTGGAGCGCAGGCATGGCCAATAGCCTCGTGCTGACCATCGCCGGCGAGCGCATGGTGTTGTACGGCGACCGGGCCCTGTACTGGCCCGCGCGCTCGCGACTGCTGATCGCGGATCTGCATCTGGGCAAAGCCGACATCTTTCGCCGCTCCGGCGTGTCACTGCCCAGCGGGAGCACCGCGCACGATTTGCAGCGGCTGTCTGCGCTGCTTGCGCATTGCGGAGCACGCGAACTGTGGGTGCTGGGCGACATGTTGCACGGCGCTGTCGTCGACACGCGCTGGCGGGACGTGTGGAACCATTGGCAAGCGCAGCTGGACGGCGTCCGTATCTCGGTCATCGCCGGCAACCATGATCGCGCACTCATTGCCGCCGGACTCGACATCGACCTGTGCGGAGCGCACATGGAAGACGCGCCGTTTTCACTGTGCCATGAGCCGCAGCCCCATCCCAATCTGCATGTGGTGTGCGGTCATATCCATCCGGCGTTGGCATTGCCTGGCATGCGTGGTCACTGGCCTGTGTTCTGGATGCGTCAGCGACTCACTGTTCTGCCTGCGTTCTCGCAGTTCACGGGAGGGATGAGGATTGCGCCCGCCAGTGATGAACGAGCGGCAGTCTGCGTGCATGGGGAGATCGTCGAAGTGAATGGCGATCCCCGCATTGCCTAGGCCGCCGTTCGACCGGCGCCGCTAACGGGTGGAGCGGTCGTCATGAACGAGATTTCTTTGCGGTTGTTTTGATCGCTCGGGATGGCGTTTTTTTCGAGGCCGTGACGTTGCGCGCCTTGGGCGCGGCCGACGATTTCTTCGTGCTGCCCGCAGATGTTTCGACGACGGACGTCCGTGTCAGCGGTTTCGATACTTTCTTCACCGCTGCGTTGGTCTTGCGCGGCGAGGTGTCGTTTGATGGTGGCTTGCGGCTGCGTCCGGTCTTGAGATCGACGATGCGGGTCTTCGCCATCGCGTCGTCGTTGCCCGTCACTCGCGCCACGACGAAACTGAGCGCCTTGCCGAGGAAGGAGCCCGGGCCGTCCCAGTATTCCGCTGTGCGCAACGCCACCTCGATCAAGGCCACGTTCGGATCGGTCTTGCCTTTGGGAAAGAACGCTTTGAGCGCGTCGTTCCAGAACTGGTCGATCCGGCTCTGGTCGCGGTTGATGCGCGCATCGCCGGTCACCGAAATGTAGGTGTTCTTGCTCTTCGACGCGTAGGCAAGATTGACTTTCTTGTTGCGCCGGATTTCCCCCACTTTTGGTGCATCGGCCTCAGTGAAAAACCACACGCGCTCGCCATCGAAGGTGACGTCCTGCGTTGAAAGCGGCCGGCTCATCAGATAACCGCCTTGCCCGACCGTGGTGAACATCGCGATATCGATGTCCTTCATCAGCTTCGCCACGAGTTCGACGTTGTCCTTGCCTGTCTTCGTTTTGCGCGTTGCCATGTGCATGTGTCC
>JAYTAY010000050.1:0-11619 GCA_043737255.1 Luteimonas sp. | reverse complement strand
GGGTCGGACGCTGGCCGTACGGAAACGGGCCCAGCACTTCCAGCGACACCGTGCTGGCGGTTGTGGGCTTGGCGCCAGTGCCGTTTTCGACAACCCTGTATTGCACGCCGCTCGGAAGTGTCTTCACGCCAGACGCCGCCTTGTTCTGGGCGAGGTACTGATCGCTCTTGGTCTTGTTTTCGCGGGAAGCCTTGTCGAAGGCAGCCTTGTTGGCGTCAGCCTTGGCTTTTTGACGCTTCTGGAAGGCTTCGATGGCGGGACGCAGCTGATCGGCAGACACCGCCGGCGGCTTCTTGGCCAGACCGTCCTGAACAGCCTTGACCAGCGTAGCCGCATCGACCGGTTCGCCGCTTTCAGCCAGGCCGCGGGCGAAATCGTAGCCAAAGGCATAACTCAGCTTGCCTTTTTCGGAGGTCGTATCCTGCGCGACGGCGACGCCGGCAGTCAGGGTGATGGCCGCGAGAGCGGCGGCAAGCAAACGCAACTTCATGCAGCGATACTCCAATGTGTGAGTGCCATGAATGGCAAGGGGCGGTCAGACCGCCCCAGTGGACGCGATAGGATAGCCGGGCAGCGGCTTAACCGCCACTGACGACTGCCCTTCCGACCTGCGTTCCAGCCCTGAAGTTCCATGCGCGGGCGCCGGTTCACCCTTTTCGATTGCGAGGATTCATGTCCGATTCGCCACTGCTGATCAACGACCTGGATGCGGTCCGTGTCATCACGGTCAACCGGCCCGAAAAACTGAATGCCCTCAATGCCGCGACGCTGGACGCGCTGCATGTCGCGTTTGATGCGGCTGCCGATGATCTGAGGGTCCGCGTGGTCGTATTGACCGGGTCGGGTCCGAAGGCGTTCGTCGCCGGCGCCGATATTTCCGAGATGTCAAACTTGAGCGCGGTCGAAGGCCGCGATTTCTCCTTGCGCGGCCAGCGCATGATGCGCCGGGTCGAAAAGATGCCGAAGCCGGTGATCGCGATGGTCAACGGGTTTGCGTTCGGCGGCGGACTGGAGCTTGCAATGTGCTGTCACCTGCGCATCGCGGCGGACACCGCGAAGCTGGGCCAGCCGGAAATCAATCTCGGCCTGATCCCCGGTTTCGGCGGCACGCAGCGATTATTGCGCCTCGCGGGTCGCGCGGCCACGCTCGAATTGTGTTTGACCGGCGCGCCGATCGATGCCGCGCGCGCCTTGCAACTGGGCATCGTCAATCGTGTGGTGGCTGCCGCCGAACTCGAAGCTGAAACCATGAAGCTGGCCACGCAACTGGCCCATGCCGCTCCGCTCGCACTGCGCGGGATGCTTGATTGCGTCAATGTCGGCGGCGAGTGCGGTATCGAGGAAGGGCTGGAATACGAGTCGGCGCAATTTGGCCTGGTGTTCTCGACCGAGGACATGCGCGAAGGAACGCGCGCGTTTCTGGCCAAGCGCAAACCGGATTTCAAGGGGCGTTGATCGCGTGACGGGACCCTCGTCCTCGTGTTGCGGCTGCACTGGAGGGGATCATGCAGAAGTTTCGCTGCACGAGATCGTGCAGGCGTTGTTCGTCGACGACCTTGATCGCGCCATCGATGCAGGTCTGTTGCGTTGGAACGGTTGCGTTGCATGCGCCGTCGCAGACGGGTTGAGCCGCTCCGATGTACAACGGCTGATCGCGGCACGCGGCGCACGACTGTCCGCACTGGCCGCACGCGAACGCTATCGCGTCAGGCAACAACGCTTGCAGTTGCGCAGCGAACAACGCGACGCCAAACGATCCGCAGTGGGCCGCGCATCGGCTGCAATCTCGTCCCTGCCCTCCGCAGCGGCGGCAGCACTGGCCCGCGCGAAGGCCAAAGCCGCAGCACGCGTGAAACCATGACGCAGACAACGCGTCGCTCGAAGCGACTCACTGCGCCCGAAATCCGCGAACTCTTCTCGCGCTTGGCGGAACTCAACCCACATCCCAAGACCGAGCTCCAATACGCAACGCCCTTCGAACTGCTGGTCAGCGTGATCCTTTCGGCGCAGGCCACCGACATCGGCGTCAACAAGGCCACGCGCAAGCTCTTCCCGGTTGCCAATACGCCCGAACAGATCGTGGCACTGGGCGAAGAAGAACTGAAACGCTACATCGCCACGATCGGCCTGTTCAATGCCAAGGCAGCGAATGTGATGGCAATGAGCCGGCTATTGATCGAGCAGCACGGGGGAGAAGTCCCGCGCACGCGGATGGCGCTGGAAGCACTGCCCGGCGTCGGCCGAAAGACGGCGAACGTCGTGCTCAACACCGCCTTCGGCGAACCGACCATTGCCGTCGATACGCATATCTTCCGTGTCGCCAACCGCACTGGCCTGGCGCCGGGCCAAGATGTGCGCGCAGTCGAGGACTCACTGCTCAAGCGCGTTCCGGAAGTCTTTCGTCAGGACGCCCATCACTGGCTGATCCTGCACGGGCGTTACGTGTGCAAGGCGCGCAAACCCGATTGTCCTTACTGCGTTATTCGCGACTTGTGCCGCTATCGGGACAAGACTGTTGCAGCAACATGACAGTCAATGTGACTGTCTGCACCAGAAATTAAGACAATCTGTAACAGCAACGAAATATTCACGCCCTACGCTGCGCAGCATCTCTCACGCCCCAGGGCATATCCATGAAACTTTCCCCAAGCACCCTTGCCGTTGCGTTGTTGGCCGCGCTCGCGGCCCCGGCAGCACACGCCGAAATCGCGATCGATGTCATCGCCGATTCCGAAGTCAGCTTTGAAGGCCTGGTCCAGGCCGACTGGAACGCATTCGACAACGACGTTGCCAACCTCAACGGCGACCTGATCGACGGTCGAGAAACCGACAACGAGTTACGTCGCGCCGAGATCGTGCTCAAGGGTAAAGGCCCGGGCAATTTCGAATGGGTGCTGGGTTACGACGCCAAGGCCGACAAATACCTCGACGTCAACCTCAAGTACAAGATCGGCGGCAATGCCCATCACTTCGTGCAGGTCGGCCAGTACAAGCAGCCGAACAGCATGGAAGAATTGTCGTCGACCAAGAACAACGATTTCATTTCCAAGGCAATGGTCACCAACACCTTCGGTGTGGCGCGCCGTGTTGGCGCCGCGTATCGCTATGGCGACGTCAACTGGGGTGTCACTGCAAGCTATTTTGGCCGCGAGCTCACCCGCAATCTGGCCCAAGGCCAAGGCTACGGCGCGCGCGGCAACTGGGCACCGATCAACCAGAAAGGCAGCATCCTGCATTTCGGCCTGTCCTACGTCAACTACGACACCGACTTTGACACTGTGCGCCTGCGCGCCCGTCCGCAAGCCGATCTGAGCGCCGTGCGTCTGGTGGACACCGGCAGCACCGGCATCCTCAATTCCGACCGCGTCTCCACGATTGGTGGCGAAGCGATGTGGGTCACCGGCCCGTTCAAGCTGCAAAGCGAATACATGCAGACCAACGTCGACCGCTACGCAACCCGGTTTGCTTCGCAGCCCGGCACCGAATTCACCGGTAATTCCTACTACGTTTCGGGTTTGTGGAATGTCACCGGCGAAAGCTGGGGTTACAGCCAGGGTGTGCCGACCACGCCGCTGCCGAATGAGCCTGAGCTCGGCATGTGGCAGGTGGGTCTTCGCTACGACAAGATCGATCTCGACGATGGCTCGTTGCTTGCGGGTGCGACACCGACCTCCGCGCCGATCGTGGACGGCGTACTGGGCGGCGAAATGGATGCGATCACGGCCGGCATCAACTGGTACTGGCGCTCCAACTTCAAAGTCATGATGAATTACGTCAAGGTCAACAGCACGCGCTACAGCAGCACCGCACGCCGTTTTGTCGACGACGATCCGAACATCATCGAAGCGCGGTTGCAGTTCTTCTGGTAAGCCACCAAGAAAAAAACAGGATGGGCGTGGCGCAAGCTGCGCCCTTTCTTTTTGGTCAAAGCCACGCGATGAACCTCCGTGAACGATGTCACGCGCCTGTCATACATCCAACATCCGGCTGTCATCGAGTCGTTATGCAATACCCGCAAGGCGCATTCGCCCATCCAACGATCCAGTCCTTCCAGGAGATCCCCGTGATCAACACCATCAAATTCCGCGTCGCCGCGCTCGCGTTGGCGACGGCATTCGCGGGCAATGTCTTCGCCGCTGACGTCACCGGCGCTGGCGCCTCATTCGTGTATCCCGTGATGTCGAAGTGGTCCTCGGACTACGCCAAGGCCACCAAGAAAAAGGTCAACTACCAATCGATCGGTTCCGGCGGCGGCATCGCGCAGATCAAGGCGGCCACGGTCGATTTCGGCTCGTCCGATGCGCCGATGAAGCCCGATGAACTGGCCAAGTTCGGCTTGGCGCAATTCCCGTCGGTGATCGGCGGCGTGGTGCCGGTGGTGAATGTTCCAGGGCTGAAAGCGGGCGCGATGAAGCTCGATGGCGAAATCCTGGGCAACATCTTCCTTGGCAAGATCACGATGTGGAATGACCCGGCCATCGTCGCGCTCAACGGTGGCGTGAAGTTGCCGGCCAAGAAGATCACGGTTGTGCATCGCTCCGACGCCTCGGGCACTACCTTCAACTTCGTCAACTATCTGTCCAAGGTCAACGGCGAGTGGAAGTCCAAGGTCGGCGAAGGCACCACAGTGAAATGGCCGCTGGGCATTGGCGGCAAGGGTAACGAAGGCGTGGCTGCATACGTCAAGCAGATCAGCGGCGGTATTGGCTATGTCGAATTGTCCTATGCGCTGCAGAACAAGATGGCCTACTCTCGCTTGAAGAATGCCGCCGGCAACTTCGTCAATCCCAACGACGAAACCTTCGCCGCGGCCGCCGCCAGTGCCAACTGGAAGGACTCCAAGGATTTTTATTTGGTGATGACCAACGCCCCGGGGGCGAACTCCTGGCCGATTACCGCCACCAACTTCATCATCATGTACAAGCAGCCGAAGAAGGCCGAAAGCGCCAAGGCCGCCAAGGAATTCTTCAAGTGGGTGTACGCCAATGGCGATGACCAAGCCAAGAAACTGGACTACGTACCGTTGCCCGATGCCCTGGTCCAGCAGATTGAGACGTACTGGTCGCAGAACATGAATTACTAAAAGCTTCAGATACCCGTAACCCCCTTTGCGCGGGCCCTGCCCGCGCATTTTTTTTGCCTGAAGCTCGATACGACCGATCGAAAAATGCGATGAGGTCCGTTATATGGCTTTTCCGGGGCCGTGTCATCGACATGTAACAAAAACATCATTTCATAGCGGGACCTGTCCGGCCGCATGCCGGCATTCGTTGCTCTTGGAGTCCGCGCATGAACCTCAACACGGCTCGTCTTGCCGCTGTCGCCCTTTCGATTTCGCTCGCGCTGGCTGCCTGCAAAGGAAGCACTGATGCGCCGACGCCCACCGCAGCCGAAGGTGCGCAGCCCTCTACCGACGCCGCGACCGCAAGTGGCGACCAAGTCACCGCGACGATCACCGGCGCGGGCGCTTCCTTCATCTTTCCACTGATGTCGAAGTGGTCGGCCGATTACAACAAGGCCACCGGCGCCAAGATCAACTACCAGTCGATCGGATCGGGCGGCGGCATCGCGCAGATCAAGGCGGCGACGGTCGATTTCGGATCGTCCGACAAACCGCTGGATTCCGCCGAACTTGCAGCCGCCGGCCTGGGCCAGTTTCCGTCGGTCATTGGCGGTGTGGTACCGGTGGTCAATCTGGAGGGCATTGCGCCGGGGCAGCTGAAGCTCAGCGGGCCACTGCTGGCCGATCTGTTCCTCGGGAAGATCAAGACCTGGAACGATCCAGCCATCACCGCGCTCAATCCCGGCGTGACCTTGCCATCGACCAAGATCAACATCGTGCGTCGTTCCGATGGTTCCGGCACCACTTTCAACTTCGCGAATTACCTGTCGAAAGTCAGCCCGGAATGGAAATCGAAGGCCGGCGAAGGCACCACGGTCAACTGGCCGGTCGGTATTGGCGGCAAGGGTAACGAGGGCGTCGCCGCATACGTGCGTCAAGTGAAAGGATCGATTGGATATGTCGAGCTTGCCTACGCCGCGCAGAACAAGATGTCTTACACCGCGATGCAAAATGCGGCAGGCGCCTTCGTCCAGCCGAGCCGTGAATCATTTGCCGCCGCAGCCGCGAGCGCCGACTGGGCGAACGCCAAGGATTTCAATCTGGTGATCACCAATGCACCCGGCGTTGATGCCTGGCCGATCACGGCCACCAACTTCATCCTGATGCACAAGCAGCCGAAGAATGCGGAGAGTGCAAAGGCCGCGAAGGATTTCTTCGCATGGGCCTACGCGAATGGCAAGACGCAAGCCGAGACACTGGACTATGTGCCGTTGCCGCCGGAGTTGGTGACGCAGGTGGAGGCTTACTGGGCGAGTGAATTCAAGTGACGGATTGACCCGAGCGCAGCGCGGCTTTGTCAATCCGTCATCCCCGCGCAGGCGGCGATCCAGAGGCTTTACCGGAATACTCAACAGCTAAAGTCAGTGGGTCCCCGTTTAATCAGCTTCGCTGTTGGAAGCCGCGGGGATGACGACTACGAACTGAAAGAAATCCATGAACGCCACCGCCCTCCCCCTGCCAACGTCCGACCAGCGCACGCACCGCGATGCACGCAACGATCGCCTGTTCCGCTGGTTGATGGCGGCGGCCGGATTGTTCGTACTGTTCTCACTGGTGGGCGTGGCGTTTTCGATGTTGTGGGGTGGCCGCGAGGCATTGCAGGAATTCGGCCTGGCTTTTTTCACCAGCACCGAATGGGACGTCAACGGCCGCATGTTCGGTGCGTTGGTGCCCATCTTCGGCACCATCGTCACCGCAGGCGTCGCCATGATCATCGCCGTGCCGATCAGCTTCGGTATCGCATTGTTCCTGACCGAAGTCGCACCCGCCTGGATGCGTGGCCCGATCGGCATGGCCATCGAACTGCTGGCCGGCATCCCCTCGATCATCTACGGCATGTGGGGCCTGTTCGTGCTCGCGCCGAAGCTCAGCGAACACGTCTATCCATGGATCGACACTTACCTCGGCCCGATTCCGCTACTTGGAAAACTGTTCGCCGGCCCGCCGCTTGGCATCGGCCTGCTGACCGCGGGCATCGTGCTGGCGATCATGGTGATCCCGTTCGTGTCGTCGGTGATGCGCGAAGTGTTCCTGACTGTTCCCGGACGCTTGAAGGAATCCGCCTACGCATTGGGATCGACGCGCTGGGAAGTGGCCTGGGATGTCGTATTGCCGTACACACGCTCGGCAGTCATCGGCGGCGTGTTCCTGGGACTGGGCCGCGCGCTCGGCGAGACGATGGCGGTGACGTTCGTCATCGGTAACGCGTATCAGATCTCGGCGTCGTTGCTGGAACCGGGCACGTCGATCGCCTCGACCATCGCCAACGAATTCGCCGAAGCCACCGACCCGCTACATCGCGGTTCGCTGCTCGCGCTGGGCTTCGTGCTCTTCTTGCTGACCTTCGTGGTGCTGGCTATCGCACGCCTGATGTTGCGGCAGCTGTCCAAGCGTGAGGGCAACTGATGCCCGTTTCCCTCTATGCATGGCGCAAGGCGAAGAACGCGGTGGCGTTGACGCTATCCGTGGCCGCTGCGATCTTCGGTATTTTCTGGCTGACCTGGATCCTGTGGACGGTGGTCAGCAAGGGCCTGAGCGCGCTTAACCTCGACCTGTTCACGATGATGACGCCGCCACCCGATGAGCGCGGGGGCTTGCTCAATGCGATCTTCGGCAGCGTCGTCATCAGTTTGCTGGCGCTGCTGATGGGCACACCCATCGGCATCGCGGCAGGCACCTTCCTCGCGGAATACTCGAACAAGCACTGGCTCGGCGAAACCATCCGCTTCGTCAACGACATCCTGTTGTCAGCGCCGTCGATCGTGCTGGGCTTGTTTATCTACACCATCATGGTCGCGCAGATGGGGCATTACTCAGCGTGGGCTGGCGCGGTGGCGCTGGCATTCATTGCCTTGCCGGTGATCGTGCGCACCACTGATGAAATGCTGCGGCTGGTGCCAACGCAGATGCGAGAAGCCGCGCTGTCGCTGGGCGTGCCGCAATGGAAGGTCACCACGCAGGTGCTGATGCGTTCGGCGCGGCCGGGCATCGTCACCGGTATCCTGCTGGCGCTTGCACGCATCAGCGGTGAGACCGCCCCACTGCTGTTCACCGCGTTCAACAATCAGTTCTGGAGCACCGACTTGAACCAGTCGATGGCCAATCTGCCGATGGTGATTTTCCAGTACGCAATGAGTCCCTACGATTCATGGAATGCGCTGGCCTGGGCCGGTGCGCTGATCGTCACCGCGCTGGTACTGGTGCTGAGCCTGATCGCGCGGACCATCCTGCTGCGCAACAAGATCCAGCATGACTAAGCCGGTATGACTGAAAGTCGCCCTACGCATCATCGACCCCGTCGTCATCATCCACGATCGAGACACGCCATGAATGATTCCGCCTTCAACATCGCAGTGACTGCGCGCGATACGGCGAACACCGCAACCAGCCCCGTAAAACTGGTTGCCCGTAACCTCAACTTTCATTACGGCGACTTCCTCGCGGTGAAGGACGTCAACATGGACGTGCCGGAACATCGCGTCACGGCATTGATCGGCCCGTCGGGTTGCGGCAAGTCCACACTGCTGCGCATCTTCAACCGCATCTATTCGCTGTATCCAAAACAGGTGGCGACAGGCGAAGTATTGCTGGATGGGCAGAACATCCTCGATGCGAAATATCCGATGAACCGCCTGCGCAGCAAGATCGGTATGGTGTTCCAGAAGCCGGTGCCGTTTCCGATGACGATCTACGAAAATGTCGCCTACGGCATCCGCCATCACGAACGCCTGCCGAAACATTCCATGGATGAGCGTGTCGAGCTGGCATTGCGGCAGGCGGCACTGTGGGAGGAAGCCAAGGACAAACTCGGCCAGAGCGCGCTTGGGCTCTCCGGCGGACAACAGCAGCGCCTGTGCATTGCACGCGCCATCGCCCTGAAGCCGGACGTGATCCTGCTGGACGAACCAACTTCGGCACTGGATCCCATCTCGACCAGCAAGATCGAGCAGCTGATCGACGATTTGAAGAAGGAATACACCATCCTCATCGTCACCCACAACATGCAGCAGGCCGCGCGCGTCTCGGACTACACCGCCTTCATGTATCTCGGCGAAATGATCGAGCACGACGCAACCGAAACGATTTTCTCCAACCCCTCGAAGAAACAGACCGAGGACTACATCACCGGACGGTTCGGCTGAGCGACATACCCATCCACGGTGCATGATCCACTCGCCGTCCACCAATCCGACATCGCTTCGGCACCATTCGCCACGACGTACTGAACAGGAATTCCAATGAGCCCTCCTCCCCAGGACCACATCGTCAAGAGCTACGATCAGGAACAAAATCGCCTGCACACCGAGATCCTGCGCATGGGCGAGATGGCCGTGGCGCAACTGGAAGCCGCGTTGGACGTGGTTGATCGTCGCGACGACAAGGCCTCTGAGCGCATCATTGCCAACGATGACGCCATCGACGCGCTGGAGCAGGAAATCAGCCATGACGTGATGCGGCTGGCGCTGCGCGGTCCGATGGCCAGCGATCTACGGGTGATCCTGGCCGCGTTGCGGATTGCGTCGGATGTCGAGCGCATCGGCGACTACGCATCCAACATCGCCAAGCGTTCGATGGCGTTGAACCTGTCGCCGCCCTTGCCGCATACGCTGGGCCTGCGCGCACTCGGTGCAATGGCCGTACAGCAACTGCGCGACGTGCTGACCGCTTATCGCGACCTGGACGTCGAGGCCGCGCAGCGCGTGCGCGCCCGCGACGCCGACCTGGATTCGCAATACACGGGATTGTTCCGCGAATTGCTGACCTACATGATGGAAGACGCGCGCAACATCACGCCCTGCACGCACCTGCTGTTCATGGCCAAGAACCTGGAGCGCATCGGCGACCACGCCACCAACATCGCCGAGAACATCTGGTTCCGCGTCCACGGCGAAGTCATGCTGCCGCCGCGCGAGAAACGCGACGAGACCAATACGGCTGCCGGACGCCTTTAAAGGTCTCCTGCCAAAAAAATTAAAACCGCGGCTGAACGAGCTGATTTTTTCGCTTACGGCGCGCATCGTCTTGCCCGGAGTCTTACTCTGCTTGTTGGGCTCCCAATCAGCCGGCAGGTCAGACAATCGGAATGCAAAGCGCGGCTTTCAACCATGAACTGTACGCAGCACGTGCCGGCGACCGCACGGCGTTGGCCAGTGTGCTGTGCCATTTGCGGCAAGACCTGCGTCGTTACGCGCAATACCACTGCGAAATCAACGATGTCGAGGATGCCGTCCAGGAAAGCATGATCCTGCTGTCGCGCAAACTCGGCGGCCTGCGCACGCTCGAAGCCTTCACCTCGTGGATGTTCCGCATCGTCAAGCGCGAGTGCAATCGTCTCAAGCGCAGCATGCGTTTGCTGACGGGCGATGTGATCACAGCCGACATTCTGCCCACGGTGACGGCCGAATCGAACGAATGGCGCCACGATGTGGCCGCCGCGCTCGAATCGTTGCCCGCGCACTACCGCGAGATCCTGTTGCCACGGGATCTCGAAGGCTTGAGCATCGCCGAGATCAGCGATCGCCTCAGCACGACCACGCTCGCAACCAAAGCGCGGTTGCATCGGGCCCGGGTGCTGGCTGGTGAATATCTGCTGGCATAATCGCGCTCACCCACCACCGCACGCGGCCCGTCCGCCTCATTTACCGGAGATCCATCATGTCAAGCAATACCAAGACACCCGTCACCATCGCAGTCGGCGCAGCGCTCGTCAGCGGCCTTGCGTTGAGCGGTTCGGCGTTTGCCATGCAGTCGCTTGCACAGGGCTACATGCTCAGCGCGCAGGAAGCGATGACGGTCGCACAGGACGCTGCCAAGCCGATGCACAGGTCCGAAAAAGGTTCACACGGCATGGACAGCATGGATACCGACAAGGACGGCAAGCTCTCCAAGGCCGAATTCGCCGCGGCGCATGACGGCAGCGATGCGAAATTCGCTGCGCACGATCCCGACAGCGATGGCTTCATAAGCGCTGCTGAAATGGACGCGCACCATGCCGCCGACGGAAAAAAGAAAGCCGGCATGGAAGGCAAGTGCGGTGAAGGAAAATGTGGTGAAGGCAAATGCGGCGGCAACAAGTAATACGGGTTTGTTGCAGGTGTCCGTGCACGCACGCCGGATGCCTGCAAATCCGTCACGATCGAAACAACGATGACATCGCCCCTCGCCAATGAGAGCGCGGGACTGGGCCTGCGGCGCGCCCTGCTGGACGCGTTGCAGGCGTCTTCGGATGACGCCATCGATTTCCTCGAATGCGCACCGGAAAACTGGATTGGCGTCGGCGGAAAGCTCGGAGACGCATTGCAGGAACTTGGCATACGCTTTCCATTGACCTGCCACGGACTGTCGCTATCGCTTGGTGGTGTCGAACCTCTCGACGAAGCGTTCCTGCAACGGGTACGGCATTTTCTTGATCTGCACAACGTCGCCCTTTACAGCGAGCATCTTAGTTACAGCGCCGACGACGGCCACCTGTACGACCTGATGCCGATTCCGTTCAC
>JAYTAY010000049.1:0-2138 GCA_043737255.1 Luteimonas sp. | reverse complement strand
ATGTGCTGTCGCGTGCAGAAGTCGCGCGCCTGCGTGATGCCTCCAGCGGCGGCATGCACGAGTTGCTGCGTCGTTGTGCGCTGGCGGTACTGACCAGCGGCAGCGCGTCGGACGATCCGCGCGCGGCGCGCGAGTTGTATCCCGATTTCGACATTGAAGTGTTGCAGCAGGATCGCGGTGTGCGCATCGACCTGCACAACGCGCCGGCAATGGCGTTCGTGGATGGCGAGATCATCCGCGGCGTGGCGGATTTGCTGTTCGCGGTGGTGCGCGATCTCGCCTATACCGCGATCGAGTTGTCGGAAGGCGGCCCGCACGATCTCGAAACCTCGGCAGGCATCACCAATGCCGTGTTCGGATTGCTGCGCAACGCGCGCGTTCTGTATCCGGCAGATCCCAATCTTGTGGTGTGCTGGGGTGGCCATTCGATCAATCGTGACGAGTACATGTACACCAAGCAGGTCGGGTACGAGTTGGGGTTGCGTGGCCTTGATATCTGCACCGGTTGCGGGCCGGGGGCGATGAAGGGGCCGATGAAGGGCGCCACCATCGCGCACGCCAAGCAGCGCAGGCGCAGGACGCGATACATCGGCATCACCGAGCCGGGCATAATCGCGGCCGAATCGCCGAATCCGATCGTCAACAACCTGGTGATCATGCCGGACATCGAGAAGCGGCTCGAAGCCTTCGTGCGCATGGGCCACGGCATCATCGTGTTCCCGGGTGGCGTAGGCACTGCGGAAGAAATCCTGTATCTGCTCGGCATCCTGTTGCGCGACGAAAATGCAAAGTTGCCGTTCCCCCTGATTTTCACTGGCCCCACGTCATCGGCGCCGTACTTCGAGCAGATCGACCGCTTCCTGCGATTGACGCTGGGCGACGCCGCGACGTCGCGCTACGAAATCATCACCGGTGATTGCGTGGCTGTCGCGCGGAGCATGGCGAAAGGCATTCGCCGCGTGCGCGACTACCGCATCGCGCAAAAGGATTCGTTCTTCTTCAACTGGGCGCTGGATGTACCGCTTGCGTTCCAGCAGCCGTTTGTTCCCACCCACGAAGCGATGGCAGGCCTTAACCTCCATCACGGCCGCGCCCCGCATGAATTGGCTGCGGATCTGCGACGCGCGTTCTCGGGCATCGTAGCGGGCAACGTCAAGGAAGACGGCCTGCGCCGGATCGAGCAATTCGGCCCCTTCGACATCCACGGCGCCCCGGACATGATGGAATCGCTGGATGCCCTGTTGCGTGCGTTCGTCGAGCAGCGGCGGATGAAGATCGCGGGCGAATATCGACCTTGTTACCGGGTGGTTGCATAGGAGAATGCAACTTGCGCTGCGTTATGTGTGCGACGCGGGAATCGTGAGCGTAGCGATATAACAACCGTCCTCGACCCGGGTCTCCAGGCGGCCCAGCCCCTGGCTTACAGCCTCGATGCGTGCACGCACAGATGCCAGCCCCACTTGATGCCCCTGGATTCCGGTGATGAAACCAGCCCGGATGGGATTGCGGACACTGATACGAACAATGTGGTTGTCCGCTTCAACGGCGATATCCAAGCGCCCGCCCTCAGCGGATGACTCAATGCCGTGTCGGATCGCGTTCTCTACCAATGGCTGGATCGAAAGCGCCGGAACCAGCACAACGGGAAGCGGATCCGGTAATTCCCAATGCGTTTGCAGACGAGTGCCAAATCGCAGGGCCTCGATCTCCAGATAACGCTGGACCAAGCCGAGTTCTTCAAGCAGCGTTATCTCGTGCGGTGCAGCCAAGGCGGCGCGGAACAAGTCTGCGAGATCCAGCAGCAACTTTTCGGCTGCGTCAGGTCGGCCCCGGATCAATGCCGCACCGGTGTTGAGAGTGTTGAACAGGAAGTGCGGCCTTATGCGTGCCTGTAACGCCTCCAGCTCAGACTGTTTGGCACGAACCGCAAGCTGTCGCGCCCGCCAGTAGTTCAGAAAGGCGACCATGGCCAGCGAGCCCACGGTAAGTGCAATAGCCGTGATTCGCATCAACAGGGAAGGAATCTGTTCACGATCCTGTATGAGTGCGGGTCCGAGGGCAGCCCAGGCAGCGGCCGCCACCAGCCAAGTGGTCAGGAGCAGGAGCCCCATGATGATCCACGCCAGCCGTTGGATCGA
>JAYTAY010000048.1:0-5215 GCA_043737255.1 Luteimonas sp. | reverse complement strand
GTAGCACGCGCAGGATCAATAGACCTATGGAGGCACCGAAAAAAACTTCGACAAGCAACTGTCCAGCGTTGGCAACATAATTCATCGCGACAGTATCGCCGATGGTGCGTTAGTCGCGCCGAGCGAGGACAACTTGCCCCAGCTTGCTTGCCGGCTTGCGTCCCAGTTCTCCACTGATCCAGATCGCGGTTTCACACACTGCATCGAGGTCGACGCCGGTGCTCATGCCTTGGCCATGCAGCATGTAGACGAGGTCTTCACTGGCGAGATTGCCGCTGGCACCTTTTGCATAGGGGCAACCGCCCAGACCACCAACCGACGAATCCACCACGCGTACTCCGGCTTCCAGGCAGGTCAGTACATTGGCCAGCGCCTGGCCGTAGGTGTCGTGGAAATGGACGGCGAGATTCTGCATCGGCACTTCGGCCGAACACGCATCCAGCATCGCCCGTGCCTTTGCTGGCGTGCCGACGCCGATGGTGTCGCCGAGTGAAACTTCGTGGCAGCCCATTTCGTGCAATGCACGCGTGACACGAACCACATCGGCGACGGCAACATCGCCTTGGTACGGGCAGCCAAGCACGGTCGAGACATAGCCGCGCACTGGAATGCAGTGTGACTTTGCCGTCGCAATCACCGGCTCGATACGTCGAAGCGATTCACTGATGTCGCAATTGATGTTGCGCAGGTTGAATGCATCGGATGCTGCGGTGAACACCGCGATCTCGCGTGCGCCGGCCAGAATGGCGCGTTCAAGGCCTTTTTCATTCGGCACCAGCACGGGATATTGCACGCCCGATTTGCGGGTGATCGCGGGCAACACCTGCTCGGCGTCGGCCAATTGTGGCACCCACTTCGGGCTTACGAAACTAGTCGCTTCGACGACGCCGAATCCACACGCCGTCAATCGATCAATCAACGCGATTTTTGTCGAAGCGGGGATGATGGCCTTTTCGTTCTGCAAGCCATCGCGCGGTCCGACTTCAACGATGCGGACATCGGGCACCGTGTTCATCACTTTGTTTCTTCGCCAGCTTCAGCCAAGGCTTCGAAATCTACCAACGCCGCGCCATCGGAAACCTGATCACCAACCGCGACAAGGAACGATTTCACCGTGCCCGCGTGGGGTGCAGCAACCGTGTGCTCCATCTTCATGGCTTCGAGCACCAGCAAGGGCGCACCCTGCTCGACCGGTTCGCCGACAGGAGCAAGCAACGCTATGATCTTGCCCGGCATCGGCGCAAGCAGACCACCGTGATGGCCAGGCGCCTCACCAGCATGGGCGAGTGGATCGTCGATGTCGAAGCGACGCTGTCCCTCATCGTTGCACAGATGCAGACGCTCGCCATTCAACACGACATCGGCGCGGATGGCTTGTCCGTCGATTTCGGCGCGCAGATGATTTGCGTTCAGCGTGCCGCGCGCACGGAGCACGCTGTCGCCAACGTGGATCCAATAGCCGTCATTGGCGTACTCGACACGCAGCTTCTGGTCCGCATCACCACTTCGCAAGTGCAGGAATCGAGTCAGTCCGCCATTTAGGCGAAAGCCTTTGCGCGACGCCCACGGTGAATGCGGGTCCCCATGGACGACCACCGCTGGCGCGGCTTGTTCGATAAGCACCAGCGCGAGCGCAGCGGTTGCCCATTCGCTGGCTTCAGATTCATTACCCTTGTGAAACAGCGCCGCGCTCTCGCGTTCAATCAAGCCAGTGTCGAGTGTGGCATTTGAGAACGAATCGGTAGCGACCAGGCGCTTCAGGAATGCCGTGTTTGCGGTCACGCCGACGATGCGGAACTCGCCCAGCGCCTGCTGCATGCGTTGCAGCGCACGCGGGCGGTCTTCGTCCCAGACGATCAGCTTGGCGATCATCGGGTCGTAGTACGGGCTGATCTGATCGCCCTGCTCCACGCCGCTGTCGATGCGCACATGCGCCGACGGCTCCGGTGTCGCAAGGAAAATGAGAGGGCCGGTCGATGGCAGAAATCCTTTGTCCGCATCTTCAGCGTAGATGCGCGCTTCCAGCGCATGCCCATGGATCGACAATTGATCCTGCGCCAGCGGTAATGGCTGGCCGACAGCAACGCGCAGTTGCCATTCGACCAGGTCGACGCCAGTGATCATCTCGGTGACTGGATGCTCGACCTGCAGGCGCGTATTCATTTCCATGAAGTAAAACGCGCCGTCCTGATGCGCGATGAACTCGACGGTGCCCGCACCGACGTAGCCCACCGCCTTTGCGGCATCCGTGGCCGCTTTGCCCATCGCCGCACGACGCTCGGCGGTCATGCCGGGAGCCGGCGCTTCTTCCAATACCTTCTGGTGGCGACGTTGCACCGAGCAATCACGCTCAAATAAATGCACCACGTTGCCATGGCTGTCGCCAAATACCTGGATTTCGATGTGGCGCGGCTGGGTGACGTATTTTTCGACCAGCACAACCGGATCGCCGAACGATGCGGTTGCCTCGCGTTGGCACGATGCGAGCGCCGCTTCGAAATCTTCCGACTGCTCGACGAGTCGCATGCCTTTGCCGCCGCCGCCGGACACTGCCTTGATCAATACCGGGTAGCCGATTGCGTCGGCCTGCTCGCGCAAAAATTCTGGAGCCTGTTCCTTGCCGTGGTAGCCCGGCGTCAATGGCACGCCGGCTTTTTCCATCAACGCTTTCGCTGCACTCTTGCTGCCCATCGCCTGGATGGCCGACGCCGGTGGACCAATGAAGACGATGCCTGCGGCCGCGCAGGCTTCGGCAAAGCCAGCGTTTTCCGAAAGGAATCCATAGCCCGGATGCACGGCTTGCGCGCCGGTTTGTTTCGCGGCCGCAAGAATGCGATCGGCAAGCAGATAGCTTTCGCTCGCCGGTGCGGCGCCGATGTGGATCGCTTCGTCCGCCATGCGTACGTGGCGCGCGTGGCGATCCGCATCGGAAAACACGGCGACTGTGCGAATACCAAGGCGTCGGCAGGTGCGAATCACCCGACATGCAATCTCGCCGCGATTGGCGATCAGTATCTTGTCGAACATCGGCTGGGCCAAGGCGCTGCTCATGCCTGCCACGCTGGTGGTCGCTTGGCGAGGAAAGCACCAATGCCTTCTTTGGCTTCGTCACCGGCACGAATGCGCGCGATGCGATCAGCGGTGTCGGCGATCAGCGCATCATCCAGCGATGCGTTGCTGACGCCCGCGATCAATCTCTTGGATGCCGCTTGCGCTTCGGGGCCGCCGCTGTGCAATGCGCCCAGCAAGTCGGCCAGCCTCGCATCAAGCTGACCGGCATCGACAGCTTCATGGACCAATCCAATGCGTAGCGCTGTCGCTGCATCGATCCGCTCGGCGGTCTGGAAATAGCGTCCGGCTTGGCGCGCACCGATCGCGCGCAACACGTACGGACCAATCGTTGCCGGGATCAAACCGAAGCGGACTTCGGAGGTTGCGAACACGGCATTGTTCGATGCAATCGCGATGTCGCAGGCGGCTACCAGACCCATGCCGCCACCAAGCGCTGCGCCATGCACGCGAGCGATGGTTGGCTTCGGCATTTCGGCAATTGCGCGCAGCATCGCGGCAAGAGCGCGTGCGTCGGAAAGATTTTGGTCGTAACCGTAGTCGGCAGCGCGGCGCATCCAGTCAAGGTCTGCACCGGCGGAAAAACTCTCTCCGCGACCGGCAAGCACGACGACACGAGCGGTGTCGTCCGCACCGAGCGCGAGCGCGCCGCGGGTCAGTTCCGAGATCAAATTTTCATCGAACGCGTTGTGCTTGTCTGGACGATTCATCCATACCGTCGCGACGCCGTTTTCTTTTTCGATTTCCAGATGCTGGTAGTCGCTCATGTCCATTCCTACATGCGGAAGATGCCGAACTCGCTGGTCGCGATCGGTGCGTTGAGGGATGCCGACAGGGCAAGGACAAGCACTTCACGCGTTTGCGCCGGGTCAATCAAGCCGTCGTCCCAGAGCCGTGCGGTGGCGTAATACGGATTGCCCTGATGTTCGAACTGATCGGTGATCGGTTGCTTGAACTCGGCTTCGTCGGCGTCCGACCATTCGCCACCTTTCGCTTCAATGCCATCGCGACGCACGCGGGCTAGCACGCTGGCCGCCTGCTCGCCGCCCATCACGCTGATGCGCGCGTTCGGCCACATCCACATGAATCGCGGCGAGTAGGCGCGACCGCACATGCCGTAGTTGCCAGCGCCGAACGAGCCGCCGATGACCACTGTGAACTTGGGCACATTCGCGCAGGCCACTGCCATAACCATCTTGGCGCCGTCACGCGCAATGCCGCCGTTTTCGTATTTGCGACCGACCATGAAACCGGTGATGTTCTGCAAGAACAGCAAAGGAATTCCGCGCTTGGCGCACAATTCGACGAAGTGCGCGCCCTTCTGGGCAGACTCGGAAAACAGGATGCCGTTGTTGGCGACGATACCGATCGGGTAACCATGCAGATGTGCGAATCCGGTCACCAACGTGGTGCCGTAGCGTGCCTTGAATTCATCGAATTGCGAAGCATCGACCAGCCGAGCGATCACCTCGCGCACGTCGTATGGCTTGCGAGTATCTGCCGGAATAACGCCGTAAAGTTCTTCGATGGGGTAGCTCGGTTCTTGCGGCGTTTGCATCGTCAGCCGGCCCTGCTTCGACCAGTTCAAGTTCGCAATGATGCGACGAACCTGGGCAAGCGCGTGATGATCGTTCTCGGCAAAATGATCGGCCACACCGGAGACGCGCGTGTGCACATCGGCACCGCCCAGATCTTCGGCGGTGACATCTTCGCCGGTCGCGGCTTTCACCAGCGGTGGACCGCCAAGGAAGATGGTCCCCTGTTCTCTCACAATGACGGTTTCGTCGGACATCGCTGGCACGTAAGCACCGCCCGCCGTACACGAACCCATCACACAGGCGATCTGCGGAATGCCCTGCGCCGACAGCGTGGCCTGGTTGTAGAAGATGCGGCCAAAATGATCGCGATCCGGGAATACTTCATCCTGCATCGGCAGAAACGCGCCGCCGGAGTCAACAAGGTATATGCACGGCAAGCGATTCTCGCGAGCGATTTCCTGCGCGCGCAGATGCTTCTTCACCGTGATCGGATAGTAGGTGCCACCTTTTACGGTCGCGTCGTTGGCCACGATCAGGCATTCGACGCCGGATACGCGACCAATGCCGGCAACGGCACCGGCACACGGCACGTCATCGTCGTACATGCC
>JAYTAY010000047.1:0-2147 GCA_043737255.1 Luteimonas sp. | reverse complement strand
TCAGCCGCATCCCGTCGAACGGCATCGGGTTCACGTCGGGCTTCAGTCGCGGGTCCTCCATCGCCTTCTCCATCCCCGCGTCACGCGTCGCCTTGTCGGGCCATTCGATCCAGGAAAAAACCACCGTCTCATCCTCCTTGGCCTGCACCGCGCGGCGGAAGTCCGTCTGCTTGCCGTCTTTCACGTCGTCGCCCCAGCATTCAAGGATGCGGGTCGCGCCGTAGTCGAGGAAGACCGCATCCCCCGCCTTGGCGTGATCGATGAACTTCTGCTTGTTGGCGGTCGGGACTGCCAGCACAAAACCGTCGATGTAGGACATGACGCATCTCCTTGGGGCGATGATCCGGGGATCGGGCCTCACAAGATGCTTCTTCCAAGGTTAAATTCTGGTCAGACCGCGACATTGGCTTCTGGTCGCTCTGCCGGACCTGGATTCCATGGCCGTAGGCTGGATTGGCTTTACCAACCCGGCGCTGCTCTTCTCCGCGATGCCGGGTTGGTAAAGCCAACCCAGCCTACGTGCTACGTTGCCCCGGCCGCGTAATCGCGATCAGGCAAGCGCATGTCGGATTCCATCACCCGCACCGAGGAAGGGCTGGTCCGCGGCATCGGCCGCGGCAGCCTGGTGGCGTTGTTCATCAATTCGGTCGTGGGCGCCGGCATCTTCGGCTTGCCTGCGCGCGTGCATGAGTTGCTCGGTCCCTACGCGTTGATCGCCTATCTGGCCTGCGCCGGTCTGGTGCTGCTGATCGTGCTGTGTTTCGCCGAAGTCGGCAGCCGCTTCAGCCGCACCGGCGGCCCCTATCTTTATGCGTACGAAACCTTCGGTCCGGTGGTCGGCTTCCAGGTCGGATGGCTGGTCTGGCTGACGCGCGTGACCGCGTTTGCCGCGTTGTGCAACCTGTTGCTGGAATACCTCGCGCACTTCTGGCCCGCCGCCACCTCGCCCGGGTGGCGTGTCGCGGTGGTGACCACGGTCGTCGCCGTCATCGCAGCGGTGAATATCCGCGGCGTGCGTCCCGCGGCGCTGGTCGCCAATGTGTTCACCATCGGCAAACTCGTGCCGCTGGTGCTGTTTGTGACCGTTGGTTTGTTTTTCATCGAGCCGGCCAGCTTCGTGCCGAAGAGCACGCCCGGCGCGCTCGACTTTTCCAGCGCGATGCTGCTGCTGGTGTTCGCCTTCACCGGTTTCGAGACCGCGACGGTGCCGGCCGGCGAAGTGCGCGAGCCGCAACGCAACCTGCCGTTTGCGATCCTCACCGCCATGGCCGTCATCGCGCCGCTGTACCTGTTGGTGCAGGTCGTGTGCATCGGCACGCTGCCGGAACTTGCCGGATCGACGCGCCCGCTCGCCGACGCTGCCGGACGTTTCGCCGGTGCGTTCGGCGCAGCGGTCATTACTGTTGGCGCACTGATCTCGATTGCCGGCACCCTCAACGGTCTGGTGCTGGCGGCGCCGCGCATCCTGTTCGCGATGGCCGAGCGCGGGCAGCTGCCGCAGGTATTCGCGACCACGCATGCGCGCTACCACACGCCGCATGTCGCTATCGCCATCTCTGCCTTCTGCATGCTGGCGTTGACGTTGTCAGGCTCGTTCCTTACCGCGGTTGCGATCAGCACGCTGACGCGACTACTGGCCTACGCCGCGACTTGCGCCGCGCTGCCGGTGTTACGACGACGCGATTTACAACTGCGTGATTCAGGACGTGGTTTGACTGGAGGGGAAGGCGTCGCGGCCGCATCGTTCCGCGCGCCCGGCGGCACGCTCACCGTGGTCGTTGCGCTGGCCGTGATCGCCTGGCTGCTGGCGCACGGCAGCGCACGCGAAGTACGCGACGTCGCCATCGCGATGGCGTTTGGATTCGTGGTCTTGTTCCTCGGGCGCAGATCGCGCCCGATGATTTGAGTTGCGGCCATCCGTGCCGGACCTGCCGATGGTTGATTCCGTGGGTTCGTCGTCGGACAACAACAAGTTGTTTATCCGCGCCGGCAGCGATTTCAGATCCCGGCCGCTACCAGGTCTATGACAGGCAGAGCGTGGCCTCGACGAGATCCTGCCGGCACGCCCCGCGCTTGAGGGCGTGACCTAAAAATGACATGAAACCGTCGCACACTCGGTTTAGACGCAGGGCCGCCATGGCTGCGGA
>JAYTAY010000046.1:0-2155 GCA_043737255.1 Luteimonas sp. | reverse complement strand
GCATGGCCGACAACCGCAAGGGCGTGCCACCGCCGTTCGATCAGGCGGCGATCATGAAGAACCTCAAATTGTTCCTCGGCAACTACGTGATCATCGACCACGGCAATGATGAGTTCAGCGTGTTCGCGCATCTGCAGAACGGCAGTGTCAAGGTAAAGCCGGGCCAGCGCGTCGCACGCGGCGCGCAGATCGGCGGCATGGGCATGTCAGGTGATGCGTTCCTGGTGCACCTGCATTACCAACTGCAATCCGGCCGGGATTTCGAGGAAGGCCTGCCCGCGTATTTCGAGAGCGTGCGCGTGCGCAACGGCAATGGCTGGAGCACGCCCGCCACGATTCCGGTGGACAGCGGCGACGTGGTGATGACCGCCCTGTAGGGGCTGGGTTGGCGTCATCAACCCAGCGCTCCTGGTGGACAGTAGCGGGTGTCATGGAGCCAACCTGCTCCGAGCCTGAACACCAGCGATGAGCATCCACCAATTTCACGCCGACCTGCCACCAATTAGCCCACGGTCGGCGTTGAGCTTGGTCCCAGGCCAAGCCAACCAAGAGGCTGGCTCGCATGTACAGCATCGATGTCAATCGAACGGCCGCATTTGCCAGCATACGATTTAGTGGCCTGATTGCCGTTGCCGAACGGGGACGTGCGCTGGAAGAAGCTATGGTGGTCTTTGCGGACACCGGTTATCGACAGGTACTGGTGGACTTTTCTGCCGCCGATTTCGCGGTTGATGACTTTGATTCGAGCAACGCGTTGGCCAGTCGCCTGGCATTCAATGCAACGCTGCACAGTTGCCGGATCGCCTACCTCACAAAGCCGGGCGCGCGGGTCAATCCCGTCGTCGAGGCGCTTGCCGCCGCACGCGGGCTCTCATTCCGCCGCTTCGACGAGCGACAGCGGGCCATGGACTGGCTCTTGCTCGGTATCGACGACCAGTCGCCCACGTCTCAACCAACGGTGTATGCACCCCGATCTCGCTGGGCCGCGTTGCACCCGAGCGACATGGAACCTTCGGCAGCCTTCGATTGCCACAGAACTCGTAGGGCGGAATCGACGTAGTCGCTTCCGCCGCATGTGGTGAAGCGACACGGGAATCACCCGACGATCGCAACGTCATCCCTCGGAAGCCGCTGCCGATCCCTCGACTGTAGTTGCCGCTTCCAAACATTCACCCGCTTTGCCACACTCCGCACCGCTCCGGTCGCCGACGTGTTTCGGCATCGCGCACAACGCCACACGGAAGCGGCGGGGCATCGGTCGGCATTCGCCGCCCGTTCAACGCACTGATATGGAGATCTTGATGAGCCAGAATTTGATTTCACTGACCCTCACCGACGCGCAGTTGTCCGCCGTCGATGCCGCGCTGACCACACTCGAGAACGCCTTCGCCGGACTGGTCGCGCTGGATGGCGACGAGCGCCGCAGCCTCAACCGCATGGGCGCCAAGTCCGAGCAGTTCTGCCGGCAGACGCTGCACATCCTGTCGCAGAACCCGCAGATCGTGCCGCCCAGCATCGGTGTCGGCGATGCGCAGGCCGACCTGCTGGCGCTCGACCGGCTGCGTCCGCTCGCGCAACGCCTGCGGCGGCTGATGGAGCGCACCGACGATTCGGAAGTTGCGCTCGGCAGCGACGTGATGTCGCTGGCGCTGGAGGGGTATGCGTTGCTGAAGGTCGCCGGCAAGAACCAGGGCCTGGAAGGGCTGCGCAAGGAACTGGGCAGCCGCTTCAGCAAGACCCGCGCGGTGGAGGCGGAGCCGGTACCGGCATAACTGCCGCATTCAACGCATGGCGTCACCCGGAAAGCCGCTGTCGAGCGGCTTTCCGTTGTCATGGCGGCGTAATCCGCGCCGACGCTGCCGCAGCAAGTACCGTCGTTGGCGAAAAAAGCGCCATGCGCGGCGTGTTTGCACACTGCATCGAGGCTGGAAAGCGACATCGTTGCCGCTAGTCGCGGGGTCGTTGAGGTCACACACGTCGGTGATGCCACTTTTTTCGCCAGCGTTGTGACTTTCCAGCCGTCATGAAGCGTCACGTTGCCTCTACGGAAGCGCTCTGGACGGCAACACCGACGCTTTCAGGGCGAGCAAGACCGTAGGCTGGGTTGGCATCATCAACCCAGCGCTACTTGTGGACGGGCGCTGGGTTGATGATG
>JAYTAY010000045.1:0-2157 GCA_043737255.1 Luteimonas sp. | reverse complement strand
ATCCCGCGCACGCGCGGCCTTGAGCTTGGCCGCCTGATCACCGGCCACGTCATCCAGCACGCCTTCGACCTCCTGTCGCAGCAACGATTCCTCCTCCGCCGCTTGCCGCAAACGCGTGGCTTCTTCCAGCTGAATCTGGGCCTCGATACGCAGCCGTTCCGCTTCCTGCCGCGCCATCTCGGCATCGCGGCGGCTGGCTTCCACCAGCAATTCACTGCGTTCCCGATCCAGCCGTTCGATTTCCCGACGCGCCGCTTCGGTGCGTGCGGCGATCTCGGCGGTTTCGACGCGACGTTCCGCCACGTACAGTGCCCCACCTTGATCACGGCTGCGCGCAGTCGCCAATAGATCGACCGATTGCCGCGCCTGCAGGCGTTCGTACGAAGCCAGACCGCTGGTGCGGGCGTCCGCATCCAGCGTCATCAACCGTTGGTACAGGCGACCCACATTGTCTGGCGCCTGCTGCGCGAAGGCCGGTACAGCGGTTGCAAGCAGCAATCCTACGACCGCGCCGCGGAGCTTTGCGCTAAATCTCATTGGCCGCCCTCCATGCCCAGCCGACGGCGCAAGTCCGCGATTTCGGAGCGACGCTGTGCCAGCTCAGTGTTCAATGAGGCCTCCCGACTCCTGGCATACGCCAGGTCGGCATCGGCCGCTGCAGCCAGGGCGAAGCGACGCGCGTCATCCTCGCGCCCGTTGCCCATCGCCGCCTGGGCCTGTGCCAGTTCGGAACGGGCGGCAGACAGCGCATCCGCCGCGTATTGGTCGGCATCGGCCTGGTCGGCCCGGGATACCGCCTGTTGCGCCGCGGACAACTCGCCCGTGGGCGGTGGCATGGAGGCGCAGCCAGCGATGGCGCAACCGAGCACCGCGACATGCAGCGCAGCGCGGATTTGTGCGAAGCTTGATGACATGGATGGCCCGATGTTGCGGTTCGACAGGGCCATTGTGTGTAGCCCGCGACGCGCATGCAATGGGCGTTGCTGAACCGGGGAATTGCGTATGGACATCGGCTACTTCCTCAAGCTGATGACGGAAAAAAATGCGTCGGACATGTTCCTGACGACCGGCGCGCCGATCTACATCAAGATCGAAGGCAAGCTGTATCCGCTCGGCAATACCGGCCTTCCCGCCGGCATGGTCAAGAAGATCGCCTATTCGCTGATGGAAGAAGGCCAAGTGGCGTCGTTCGAGCGCGACCTGGAGTTGAACATGGCGCTGGCGCTGGCCGACACCGGCCGTTTCCGCGTCAACGTGTTCAAGCAGCGCGGCGAGCTGGGCATGGTGATCCGCTCGATCCGCAGCGTGATCCCGACCATCGAAGAGTTGCAGCTGCCGCAGGTGCTGAAGGACATCATCATGGCCCCGCGCGGGCTGGTGCTGATCGTCGGCTCCACCGGATCGGGCAAGTCGACCACGCTGGCGTCGATGATCGATCATCGCAACAGCAATACCTCCGGACATATCCTCACCATCGAGGATCCCATCGAATACCTGCACCGCCACAAGAAATCGCTCGTCAACCAGCGCGAGGTCGGCATCGACACGCATGGCTTCCATAACGCGCTGAAGAACGCGATGCGCGAGGCGCCGGACGTGATCCTGATCGGCGAGATCCTGGACGCGACCACCATGGAAGCGGCGATCGCGTTTGCCGAAACCGGCCACATCTGCCTGGCCACCCTGCACTCCAACAATGCCGACCAGACGCTTGAGCGCATCCTCAACTTCTTCCCGGAAACCGCGCACAAGAACGTGTTGATGAACCTGGCCCTGAACCTCAAGGCTGTGGTTTCGCAACGCCTGGTCACCGGCATGGATGGGCGCCGGCTGCCTGCGTCCGAAGTGCTGATCAACACGCCGATGATCCGCGACCTGATGCGACGCGGACAGATCCATGAAATCAAGCAGGCGATGGAAGAGTCGCTGGAAGAAGGCATGGAAAGTTTCGATCAGTGCCTGTTCCGTTTGCACAAGGAAGGCAAGATCGAGATGGAGGAAGCGCTGCGCGCCGCCGATTCGCGCGACGGCCTCAACCTCAAGTTCCGGCTGTCCGATGGCAGCAAGGAGGCGCACGATCCGTATGCCGAAGTGTTTCAGTCGGCGTCGGCGAGATCGTCCGTTTCAACCGGGTATGGCGACCACGAATAGGCGCAA
>JAYTAY010000044.1:0-2159 GCA_043737255.1 Luteimonas sp. | reverse complement strand
CAACCCAGCCTACGCCGTTTGTTTGTTTCGTCGGGTGGGCCTTGGCTCACCATCGTCATCCGGAGCCGATCATGGTGGGCCAAGGCCCGCCCTACAATGCGTCATGACCGACTTCGACTGCGTCCGCGATTACCTCACCGTACTGCAAGACCGCATCTGCGCCGCGGTCGAAGAGATGGATGGCACATCCCGTTTCATCGAGGACAAATGGACGCGCGAGGAAGGCGGCGGTGGTCGCACGCGGATCCTCCGCGATGGCGCTGTGTTCGAGCAGGCGGGTGTCGGATTCTCCGATGTCTCGGGAACGCAGCTTCCGCCGTCCGCGAGCGCGGCGCGGCCGGAGCTGGCCGGTGCCTCATGGCGGGCGGTCGGCATGTCACTGGTGCTGCATCCGCTGAATCCGCATGTGCCGACCACGCATTGCAACGTGCGCCATTTCCACGCGATCCGTGACGGTGAAACCGTGGCCTCGTGGTTTGGCGGCGGCTTCGACTTGACCCCGTTCTATCCCTGCGACGAAGACGTGCTGCACTGGCATCGCACCGCCCGCGATCTGTGTGCACCATTCGGTGCCGATCGCTACGACGCGCACAAGCGCTGGTGCGACGAGTACTTCCTGCTCAAGCATCGCAACGAGACGCGCGGGGTCGGCGGGTTGTTCTTCGACGACCTGCATGCCGGTTTCGACAACGACTTCGCCTATCTGCGTGCGGTAGGTGATGGCTTCCTCGACGCGTACCTGCCGATCGTCGAACGGCGCAAGCACCTGCCCTACGGCGAGCGGGAGCGCGAGTTCCAGTTGTATCGCCGCGGCCGTTACGTCGAGTTCAACCTGGTGTGGGATCGCGGCACGCTGTTCGGACTGCAATCGGGCGGGCGCACCGAATCAATCCTTATGAGCCTGCCGCCACGCGTGCGCTGGGAGTATGGCTTCGTGCCGCAAGCCGGCAGCGTGGAGGCACGGTTGGCAGATTACCTCAAGCCGCGCGACTGGTTGTCAGAGCTGGCCTGATTTTCTTCGTCGGGCACGTCCGGCGTTGGCTTGCCGCCGTCACTATCGCGCTTGACGACACTGATGGAGCCGTTGGTTTCCAGCAATGCGATACGCACGTCGGTCAGCGTCATTTCCCCGCTCTGCCGCAGCGCTTCATTGAAGTCATCTTCGCTGACCAATTCACGCTTGAGCACGCTGCGGAACAACTGGCCGTCGCGCGCCAGTACCACCGGCACTCCTTCCACCAACCGTTCGGCGCACTGGCTACGCGAGGTCACGAAGGCCACGCACCAGTTCAAGGCGATCAGGGTCGCCGCCAGGAGCAGGCCACCACCGAGCGAGGTGTCCTCGCCAAGCAGGGAATTCTGCACCGCGCTACCCAGCAACACGATCAAGAGCATGTCGAACGGAGTGAACTGACCCATCGTGCGCTTGCCGGAGATGCGGATCAGCACCAGCAGCACCACATAGACCGCGGTCGCGCGCAACACCAATTGCCACCAAGGCATCGAGAGTTCAAACAGATCAGACATCGTGACTACCTTGGGACCGCTAGCGCGGCGCACCGCAATTGTCGCCGTTGCCGATGTGACCGAAGTGCAAACCGCTAACTTCAGGCAATAAAAAGCCCCGCAGGCAGGGGGGCCGGCGGGGCTGGGGGAACGCGACTTGGGGAGAAGCCCCGTTCCCGGATCACTCCAGGGGGGGAGAGATCTACGACGGACGTTGCATCCGTCGCGAGCAATAGGACCACTTCGTGCATTGGGAGTTCGTGAAGTTTGAGGTTAATAATTCGTTGGGTTCAGCCGGTGTTTAGCTGGTGCGAAGCTTGCGTAACAGCCACTGTTCAATGGGCTTCTTCCCAATTGAAGCCAACCCCGCTATCGACGACCAGCGGCACGCGCAGTTGCGCTGCGCCGACCATGCGTTCACGCACATTGTCCACCAGGGTGTCGACGAACGCGTCGTCGGCCTCGAACACCAGTTCATCGTGCACCTGCAGGATCATCAGCGCACGTTGGCTGTGGTCGATCAGCCAGTCGTGGATCGTGATCATCGCGCGCTTGATGATGTCGGCGGCGGTGCCCTGCATTGGTGCGTTGATCGCGGCGCGCTCGGAACCCGCGCGCAGCCCCTGGTTCTTCGAGGCGATGTTGTCCAGATA
>JAYTAY010000043.1:0-2163 GCA_043737255.1 Luteimonas sp. | reverse complement strand
CTACAGGTGATCACGGCGTCGTTGGTCGATGCGGAGTACGAAGTCTTTCCATTGCGACAATGCACTCGCCAGCATCGTAGGCTACGAGTCGCGTTGCGCGTCGAACCGCAGCAAGGCATCGCGCCACGGCGACAGTTGCGTCGCCAATCCCGCGATCACGCCCAACGTGTTCGCCAGCGCATCCCAGCGATCCATGAGCCGTGTCGCGGTCAGCTCACCTTGCGCGTATTCCAAGCCGATGCCCATCAGCACCAAACCCAGTCCCGCACCGAGCAGCGACGGCCAGCGCGCATACAACTGCACCGCACCGGCAGCGAGCGCGGCGTAGACGAGAAAGTGCTCAAGCTTGTCGCTGCCGGACGGCAGGTCGGGCAGGTCGGGCGCGGGAGTCAGCGACAGCACGACCACCGCCGCGATCACCATGCACCACACACCCGACCATAACCATGGCCGCCGGAATGGTTTCAATGATCGTCCCAGGCGTATGCGGCTCACAGCCGGAAGCTCAGGTCGCCAGCCAGGAACGCCGTACCAAATTCGACATCGCGCGAGAACCCCATTGCCTGGAAGCGTTCACCCATCGCGTCTGGCAGCGTCAGCCGCTTGGCTTGTTGTCGCAGTGTGTAGCGCGCGGCTTCGTCGTTCGCCTTGTTTTCCGCTTCCGTTAGCAAGGTTTCGAGTCCATTGCCGACCAGGAAACTGGCCTGCGAGCAATACCCCGTGAAATCGAAGCCCGCGTGCGTGCCGGCCTCGGCCAGCGCGGTGAAATCGACCGACGCGGTCAGATCCTGTAGACCCGGATACGCAAACACATCGTTGCTGACGGCATGCCGGTAGAAACTGCGCAACGTGCCATCGTCGCGTTGCGGCGCATAGAACTCTCGCCGCGGATAGCCATAGTCGACGAACAGCAGTGCGCCACTGTGCAGACGGCCGATTACGGCCTGGATCCAGTAGGGTAATTGCGGTAACACTTCGGAGCGATAGCCATCGGCGAAGGTCGTGTCGAGGTTGCGCTCGAGATGGCGTACGGACGCACTCAGCAAGGTATCGGCAGGACGATCGACGCGGACGAAGGCGCCATCGTTGTCCAGCACGACATGTTCCTCGTACACCTCGCCCGCGCCAATGACGAAACGCGGCGTCGGCAGCGCATCGATCACTTCGTTGGCGAACAGCACGCCATTCCATGGTTGCTGGGGTGGCCCGTTCAGCCATTCGACCAGATCAAACAGCGGCGGAATCAGCTGCTGCTGCAATCGCTCGCATTGCCGCTGGCGCAGGTCGGCGCTGGGTTCGAGGATCGCGTAACGCGCCGGCATCGCGTCCAGCGCGAGCAGGCGCTTGAGCATCACTTCGGCGAACGCGCCGCTGCCCCCGCCAAGTTCGACAAATTCCGCGTTGGGTCCGAGCTGGCGCAATACCGGCGCAACCGCTTCGGCCACGCAGGCTGCGAACAACTGTCCGAGTTCCGGCGCGGTGACGAAATCACCGGCCTCACCAAATTTCGTCGCGCCAGCACTGTAGTAACCCAGTCCCGGCGCATACAGGCACAGCTCCATGAAACGCGAGAACGGAATCACGCCGCCGTTGGCGAAAATCTGTTGCTGGATCAGGGCGCGCAGTCGCTCGCTGTGTGCGAGTGCATCGGCATCGGGTGTTGGCAGTGACATGTCGGTTCCAGATCGTACCGAGACAGCATACGAAACTTGTCCGGTTGTTTTTGTGGGAGGGCCTTAAGCCCCGACGCTGGTGGCGCGGGAGCGTCGGGGCTGAAGCCACTCCCACAAGGACTATGCGACCATCATTGCCGCATGTAGTCGTGCCACATTCCGGAGTCTCCCGCTCATGTCGTCACCCCGTCCCGTCGCGCTGATCACCGGCGCTGCCAAACGTATCGGCGCCGCCATTGCGCAGCGCTTGCATGAGGAAGGTTATGACCTGGCCTTGCACTACCGCGACTCTGCAGCAGAGATGGATGTGCTGCTTGCTGAGTTGAATGCGAACCGCGTGGACAGCGCCTTTGCGCTGCAAGCCGATCTTGCCGAATCCGATCGCCTGCCGGAACTGATCGCCAACACCGTGGGTCGCTTCGGTCGACTGGATGCGCTGGTCAACAACGCATCGAGTTTTTTCCCGACGCCCTTCGGTCAAGCCACGCCA
>JAYTAY010000042.1:0-11747 GCA_043737255.1 Luteimonas sp. | reverse complement strand
CTGCGATGCGCTGAGATGATTGCGCGCGCTGGCCAACTGGCTGCTGCGACGGTCCGAGCGATCGGGCCGAAGCTCGACCGGCCGCGCCACTTCATCTTCGGAACCCTTGCGACTCAAATCAGGCTTGATGAAGGTCAGTCGGCTGCATGCTGTTGCCAGCAACATCGAAACGGCCGCCAGCAGGAGTGCCTTATGCGGTTGCATCGCCAGCTCCGTGAGTAGAGATGCCCTGGGCTTCAAGTTTTTTATTGAATTCGGCCTGGCGACGGGTGCGATCCAGCACCTGCCCCTTGAGTTGGCCGCAGGCGGCGTCGATATCGTCGCCGCGCGTGCGGCGAACCATCGTCAATACATGCGAATCCAGCAACAGTTTCTGGAACGCACGAATATCGTCTTCCGCGCTGCGTTCGTAACGAGTGCCCGGAAACGGATTGAACGGGATCAGGTTGACCTTGCCTGCGTCCTTCATCTGCACGGTGTTGTCGAATTTGCGCATCAAACTGGCCAGCTGCCGGGCGTGCTCGGGCTGGTCGTTGACGCCTTTCATCAAGGTGTACTCGAACGTGATCGATGCGCGCGGCTTGCGCTGCACGTAGCGCTGGCACGCGGCCATCAATTCGGCGATCGGATATTTCTTGTTGAGCGGCACCAGTTCGCTGCGCAGCTCGTCGTTGGCCGCGTGCAGCGACACCGCCAGCGAGACATCACTTTCCACGGCAAGGCGGTCGATCATCGGCACCATGCCGGCGGTCGACAACGTCACCCGCTTGTTGGCGAGCCCGAAACCAAGATCATCGCGCATCACGCTCATCGCCCGGACGACATTGTCGAAGTTCAACAACGGCTCGCCCATGCCCATCATCACCACGTTGGTGAGCTTGCGCTGGCGATGCGGCACGTTGCCGAGGTGACGCGCCGCGACCCAGACCTGGCCGACGATTTCGGCGGTACTGAGATTGCGGTTGAAGCCCTGCGTGCCTGTCGAACAGAACGTGCAGGCAAGGCCGCAGCCCACCTGCGACGACACGCACAGCGTGCCGCGGCCCTTGTCCGGAATGAACACCGCTTCGATCGCGTTGCCGCCATCCATGCCCAGCAACCACTTGTGCGTCCCATCGACCGACGGCTTGTCGAGCAGGATGTTGGGCACGATCACTTCGGCGTGCGCCTGCAACTTCGCGCGCAGCGGCTTGCCGAGATCGGTCATGTCATCGAAATCGGTGACGTGACGGTGGTGGATCCACTTCATCACTTGATGGGCGCGATAACGCTGTTCGCCGAGGATGTCGGCGAAGAAGCGCTCGAGGCCCTCGCGATCGAGGTCGAGCAGATTCTGTGTTGTGCTGACCTCGGTCATGAGTCAATCAACGCGAATACAGATCCGTGGCGGGGAAGAAGTATGCGATTTCGACGGCCGCTGTTTCGGCCGCGTCGGAACCGTGGACCGCGTTGGCATCGATGCTGTCGGCGAAATCTGCGCGGATGGTTCCCGCTACCGCTTCCTTGGGATTGGTTGCGCCCATCAGGTCGCGATGCCTGGCAACGGCGTTGTCGCCTTCCAGCACTTGCACCATGACCGGACCGGAACTCATGAACTCGACCAGCGCGTTGAAGAACGGGCGCTCGCGATGCACTGCGTAAAAACCTTCGGCTTCCTTGCGCGACAGATGTTTCATTTTGGCGGCCACGATTTTCAGACCGGCTTTTTCAAAACGGGAATAAATTTCGCCGATGACGTTTTTTGCCACGGCATCGGGTTTGACTATGGATAAAGTGCGCTCCAGCGCCATGGGAATTGCTCCAGCGTGGGGACCGCTTCAGGCGCAGAACGCACCCTCAAGCGGCCCGAGGTTATATGAGAATCCGCGTCGGAACGCGGGGTTAGGACAACTTCCGAAGGAATTTTAACGGATGCGTCACCTTGCGTACACCGGATGCAGACGTTATTTCGGTTGACCAGTCATCTTCAAATCCGGCAAGATTCAAGCAATTGTTTGAATCGCCTATTTGAAGCGGAGTCGCCTCGGTCGTGGCAGTAACCCAATTCAACACCAAGGATCGCATCCTGGGCGCAGCCGAATCGCTGTTTGCGCAGCAGGGATTTGCCGGTACCTCCCTGCGTGAAGTGACAAGCCGTGCCGACGTCAACATCGCTGCGGTCAACTACCACTTCGGCAGCAAGGAAAACCTGATCAACGAGGTATTCCGCCGTCGCCTGGATGAACTCTCAGTGCGACGCCTGGGCGCACTGCAGGCCGCGCAAGAGCAGCATCCTGGCGATCTTGAAGCGATCCTTGCAGCCTTCATCGAACCGGCGCTGGTCCTGAGCCTGGATCGCCACGGCGGCTCGGCTTTCGTCCGTGTGCTGGCCCGCGCCTATGCCGAAAAAGATGAGCGCCTGCGCCAGTTTGTCTCCGAACATTACGGCCATGTCATGCGTGAATTCTCGAAGGCAATTTCGGCATGCCTGCCCGATGTGTCGCGTGAATCGCTGGGCTGGCGTCTGGATTTCGTCGCCGGCGCCTTGACCTATGCCATGGCGGATTTCGGCCACAACAAACGCATTGCCGCGGCCAATGATCAGGCACATTGCAAACGGGCTGCGCAGGAACTGGTGCGTTTTGCTGCCTCGGGCCTGCAAGCCAACCTGATCTGTCACAAGATAAATAATTAAATCAATTGGATACAAGCCATGTCTGAGAAACTACTTGTCCGGCGCGCTGCCGTTTTGGGTGCAGGTGTGATGGGCGCGCAGATCGCCGCGCATCTCGTCAATGCCGGCGTCGATACTGTGCTGTTCGACCTGCCAGCCAAGGAAGTCGATCCAAACAGCATCGCGCAAAAGGCCATCGCCAATCTCGGCAAGTTGTCACCCGCTCCTCTGGCCAGCAAATCATTGGCGGATGCCATCGTCCCGGCCAATTACGACAACAGCCTTGAATTGCTGCGCGGCTGCGACTTGATCATCGAGGCCATCGCCGAGCGCATGGACTGGAAGCAGGACCTGTACAGGAAGATCGCGCCGTTCGTGGCCGAGCAAGCCGTGTTGGCCAGCAACACCTCCGGCCTCGGCATCAACGCACTCGCCGATGTGCTGCCTGAGCAACTCCGCCACCGTTTCTGCGGCATCCATTTCTTTAACCCACCGCGCTACATGCACCTGGCTGAGCTGATCCCGGCCAGGACCACCGATCCCGCGATCCTGGAAGGCCTCGAAGCCTTCCTCGTCACTACCCTTGGCAAAGGCGTGGTCTACGCCAAGGACACACCCAACTTCATCGGCAACCGCATTGGCGTGTTCTCGATCCTGGCAACGATCCACCACACTGCGGAACACGAACTCGGTTTCGACGAAGTCGATGCCGTCACCGGCCCCTTGATCGGTCGTCCGAAATCGGCCACCTATCGCACCTCGGACGTGGTCGGACTGGACACCATGGCGCATGTGATCAAGACCATGGCCGACACCCTGCCCGACGACCCTTGGCACAAGTACTTCAAGTCGCCAACCTGGCTGGACGCGATGATCGCCAAGGGAGCGTTGGGGCAAAAAACCGGGGCCGGCATTTTCCGCAAGGTCGGCAAGGACATCCAGGTGCTGGACCTGAAAGTGCAGGACTACCGCCCGAGCACGGGCGAAGCGTCGCCGGAAGTGGTCGAGATCCTCAAGATCAGGAACCCTTCCGAGAAATTCGCCAAGCTGCGCGAGAGTGCGCACCCCCAGGCGAAGTTCCTTTGGGCCGTGTTCCGTGACCTCTTCCACTACAGCGCCTACCATCTCAGCGATATCGCCGAGACCGCGCGCGATGTCGATCTTGCCATTCGCTGGGGTTACGGCTGGTCGCTGGGGCCGTTTGAAACCTGGCAGTCCGCCGGTTGGAAACAAGTGGCGGAGTGGATCGCCGAGGACATCGTCGCAGGCAAGGCGATGAGTTCGGCGCCATTGCCCGATTGGGTATTCGACGGCCGCGATGTGGTCCATGCGGCCGAAGGCAGCTATAGCCCCGGCAGGAACGCCAAACTGCCGCGCTCGGCGCTGCCTGTCTACCGTCGCCAACGGTTTCCGGATCCGATGCTGGGCGAAGTTTTCACGCTTGGCGAGACCGTCTTTGAAAACGACGGGGTCCGCCTGTGGCACGACGGCGACGACATCGCCGTGGCCTCATTCAAGACCAAGATGCATACCGTGTCGGACCATGTACTGTCGGGCCTGCAGGAAGCCATCGCGATTGCCGAGCGCCAGTTCCGCGGCATGGTGATCTGGCAGCCGAAGGAGCCGTTCTCCGCAGGCGCCGATCTGTCAGGCGCAATGGGTTTACTACAGTCGGGCGACGTCGAAGGTTTCGATGCGATGGTGGCCAATTTCCAGGCCACCAGCCAGCGCATCAAGTATTCGCTGGTACCAGTGGTGGCGGCGGTGCGCGGGTTGGCGCTGGGCGGCGGCTGCGAGTTCCAGATGCACAGCGCGCGGACGGTGGCCGGGCTGGAAAGCTACGTCGGCCTGGTCGAAGCCGGCGTCGGCCTGCTGCCTGCGGGTGGCGGATTGAAGGAATTGGCATTGCGAGCCGCGCAAGCCGCTGGAGCGGGTGGCGATGTCTTCGCGCAACTCAAGCAGTCGTTTGAAAACGTGGCGATGGCAAAAGTATCCGCGTCCGCGATCGAGGCCAGGGAACTGGGTTTGTTGCGCAACAACGACGTGGTTGTATTCAACGCCCATGAGTTGCTGCACATCGCCAGGCAGCAAGCGCTGGCCCTCGCCGACAGCGGCTACCGGCCGCCGCTGCCTGCACGTCGCATCACCGTGGCAGGCGATGTCGGTATCGCAACCTTCAAGATGATGCTGGTCAATATGCTCGAGGGCCGTTTCATTTCCGAACACGATTACGAGATCGGCGTGCGGGTCGCGACGGTCCTGTGCGGTGGCGAAGTCGATCGAGGCGCGCTTGTCGACGAAAACTGGCTGTTGCGACTGGAACGCGAGCATTTCGTGGCGCTCGCGCAGATGCCGAAGACGCAGGAGCGCATCGCGCACATGCTGAAAACGGGCAAGCCGTTGAGAAACTGATTCGTCGGAAACCAGGAGCCGATGGCCGGTAACCGGAACGCGGCACTGCATTGATTTTCGGTTACCGGTTTCCGGTTGCCGGCTACCAAACAAGAGGACATTCATCATGGCCAGACACATCCAGGACGCCTACATCGTCGCCGCCACCCGCACGCCGGTCGGCAAGGCGCCACGCGGCGTTTTTCGCAACACCCGTCCCGATGAAATGCTCGCGCATGTGCTGCGCAGCGTGGCCGCGCAGGCGCCAGGCATCGATCTCGCTCGCATCGATGACGCCATCATTGGTTGCGCAATGCCAGAGGGCGAGCAAGGTATGAACGTCGCGCGCATCGGCGTGCTGCTGGCGGGCCTGCCAGACACCGTCGCGGCGCAAACCATCAATCGTTTCTGCTCGTCCGGATTGCAGGCCGTTGCATTGGCAGCGGACCGTATCCGCTTGGGCGAAGCGGACCTGGTCCTGGCGGGCGGCGTCGAGTCGATGTCGATGGTGCCGATGATGGGCAACAAGGTCGCGATGAGTCCGCAGGTGTTCCAGGACGACAACCTCGCCATTGCTTACGGCATGGGCATCACCGCGGAAAAGGTGGCAGAAGAATGGAAGGTCTCGCGCGAGGACCAGGACGCTTTCGCCGTGGCCTCGCATCAGAAGGCGCTGAAGGCGATTGCCAATGGCGGGTTCGCGTCCGAGATCACGCCTTATGAGGTCATTGCACATATTCCCGATGTAGCCGGCAATGCGGTGCAGTTGAAGCGTGCGTTGATCGATACTGATGAAGGCCCGCGCGCGGACACGTCGCTGGAAGGACTGGCGAAACTGCGTCCCGTATTCCGCAACGGCGGCAGCGTCACCGCCGGAAACTCCTCGCAGATGTCTGACGGTGCGGCGGGCGTGTTGCTGGCATCCGAACAGGCGATCAAGGACTACGGCCTCACTCCACTCGCACGCTTCGTGAGTTTTGCAGTTGCCGGCGTGCGGCCGGAAGTGATGGGGATCGGCCCGATAGCGGCTATTCCCAAAGCGCTGAAGCTTGCGGGATTGACCAAGGATCAACTGGACTGGATCGAACTCAACGAGGCGTTCGCCGCGCAGGCACTCGCAGTGATACGCGATTGCGGGCTGGATGTCGGCAAGGTCAACCCGCTCGGAGGTGCGATCGCGTTGGGTCATCCACTCGGCGCAACAGGTGCAGTCCGCACGGCAACCCTCGTGCATGGCATGCGTCGCCTTCAACAGAAGTACGGCATGGTGACCATGTGCATCGGTACCGGCATGGGCGCTGCGGGTATTTTTGAATCGCTTTGATGCCGCACCACGGTTGGCATGCGAAGCAATGCGCATGTTCAATTCGTCGACTCATCTCCCGCAAAAAAAACGCCGACATCTGTCGGCACTTTTTGGGGCGCGTCATAGGAGCAAAAAATAATCTATTCGACGATGTGAACGCCCAACTCGACTAGCGCCGCCTGCATCGCCGCACGTGCACCCTCGCTCAAGGTTTCGTGATCGAGCGCAAACCGGATGGTTGCCTCGATCAGGCCAAGATGGGTTCCACAATCGAATCGCGTCCCCTTGAAACGATACGCATCGACCCGGGTATCCGCGATCAGGCGTGCGATGGCATCGGTCAGCTGAATCTCGCCACCTGCGCCTGGTGTCGCCGCTTCCAGGTAGTGAAATATCTTTGCAGGCAGTACATATCGCCCAACCACGGCCAACGTGCTGGGCGCATCGGTGGGCTCGGGCTTTTCGACGATGCCCTGGATCAGACCGTGGCGCTGGTTGAAATCGGGCGCGGAAACGATCCCGTAACTGCCCGTCAGCTCGCGCGGCACGTCCTGCACCGCAACCACGCCAACATCCTCGGCCTCCGCGTGATCGGCCATTTGTTTCAATGCGCCCGGGCCGCGACTCCAGATCAGGTCATCGGGCAACAACACCGCGAAAGGTTCGTCGCCCACCACCGGCTTGGCGCACAGCACCGCGTGGCCCAACCCCAGCGCTTCAGCCTGGGTAACGAATACCGCCCGCACATGCGGCGGCAAGATTTCCCGCACCAGGGCCAGTTGTTCCAGCTTGCCCGCTTTCTCGAGCTTCTGTTCGAGCTCGTAGGCCTTGTCGAAATAGTCCGCCACCGCATGCTTGTAGCGGTTGGTGACGAAGATGAGGGTTTCGCAGCCGGCTTCGATAGCTTCGTCGACCGCATACTGGATCAGCGGCCGATCGATGATCGGCAGCATTTCCTTGGGAACGGTCTTGGTTGCCGGTAAAAAGCGCGTGCCCAGCCCTGCCACGGGGAACACTGCTTTGCGAATACGTTGCGCCATGCCCTATATCTTTCGCGAGTGGCGCGCGGGAAACGGAACAACCGTCGCCCGGTGTGCTTCAGTCAGTTTTGCGGCAGGCGAAAACTCGGGAACCGCAGCGCGTAATAACAGACCAAGTGCGGTCTCGTCGTAGCGCGCAATGGCGTCGCGCATTTTCTCGATGGATCCAGCCATGGCCTCTGCCGCAACGCCGCGCGCCTCGGCCTGGAGAATCTTGGGGTGCGCCGTGGGCCGATAGCGCTCGTCGGCGTGGAACAGCGTCTCGTGCAATTTTTCGCCCGCGCGCAGTCCGGTATAGACGATGGCGATATCGCGCCCAGGCTGCTTCCCGGCCAGACGGATCATTTGTTCGGCAAGCAAACGGATCGGCACGGGGTCACCCATGTCCAGCGTATAGATCGCTTCATGAGACCCGATCGCAGCCGCCTGCAGGATCAATTGGCAGGCTTCCGGGATGGTCATGAAATAACGAGTGACTTCCGCATCGGTGACCGTCACCGGGCCGCCCAAGCGAATTTGTTCGCGGAACAAGGGGACCACACTGCCCGCCGAATCCAGCACGTTGCCAAAGCGCACGGTCACATAATGAGTGGCGCGTTTGGCTGCATACGCCTGGCACACCATTTCGGCCAGGCGCTTGCTAGCACCGAGCACGTTGACCGGATCCACTGCCTTGTCGGTCGAGATCAGGACGAAGGTCCCGACATTGGCCGTGCGGCATGCCTCGGCAACGGTCTCGGTGGCCAGTACGTTGTTGCGAACCGCCTCGCGCAATTGCGTTTCAAGCAGCGGTACCTGTTTGTACGCAGCCGCATGAAACAAGGCATCAGGCTCAGCCAGTGAAAGCGCATGGCGAATGACCGCAGGATCGCCGCAGTCGCCAAGCACCGCCACACATTCCAGATTGGGAAAATCGCGCCGCAGTTCGGCCTGCATGGTCATCAACGAAAGTTCGTCGATCTCGATCATGCCGATGCGTTGCGCGCCATGTCGGGCGCACTGCCTGCATAACTCCGAACCGATCGACCCCCCTGCCCCGGTGACCATGACCGAGCGTCCACCCAGCCAGCCCCGGATCGCCTTCCAGTCAGGCAGCACCGGCTTGCGTCCGAGCAGATCCTCGATGGCGACTTCCTTGAGCTCACCCGGCAGTGACCGTCCGGTCAAGACATCCTGCAATCGCGGGACGGTGCGAAATGGCAACCCGGAGCGTTCACACGCGGCAACGACCTGCTGCATCGCGCTGGCATCGATCGAAGGCATGGCTATCACAATCAGCTTCGCTGCCGTTTCGCGCGCGATTTCGGCGACGTTCGCGACCTTTCCCAATACCGGTACACCTTGCAGCTTGCTTCCCCGCAACTTCGCCGCGTCATCAAGAAAGCCGACCGGTGCATAGGTCCCGGTACGACGCAGGTCGCGCACCAGCGCTTCACCCGCCGCGCCGGCGCCAAGGATGAGCACGCGAACGGCAGCCTTGTCGGTGTGTTCGCTGCGACCGTCTTTCCAGGCCCGGTACAACAGGCGTGGCGTTCCCAACAGCCCAACCAGGACGAACGGATACAGGAACAGGACCGCACGAGGCACGCCCTCGACGCGGTTATAGAGAAACAAACCAAGCGAAATTGCGAGGAGCCCGAAAACGCTGGCTTTGACGATGTTCAAGATATCGGGAACGCTGGCAAACCGCCACAGTCCCCGGTACAGGCCGACTTGCCAGAAGACCAAACCTTGGGCGGCCAGTACGATTGCAATTTCTAGGGACCATAGCGGCAACACCGGAGGATCTGGCACCAGCGTGTAGCGCATCCAGTTCAAGCCTGTCCAACAGATCCAGACCATCGCCAAGTCATGGGCGACTACAGCGAGGCGGGGTAACGCCATGTTCCAGCGGTCATTCTTGGAAATCATTCCATAATCCCAGAAGGCGCGTCGGCACAAAGACGGCGCAAATAAAGCCAAAACAGCGTCGTGGTCGTATACCACGCCAACAGCGTAAGCGTGATGAAAGCGAAATCGTTTTTACGGAACACCAACCAGATTACGCACGCCATGGTTGTCCATACGGCATAAGCCAGCGTCACCGGCCGATGTGCATGCAGTTTCCTTGCCCACATCTGATAGCTGTGGTCCGCATGCGCAAGCCACCACTGCTCCCCACGCAACATGCGGATTGCGAGTGTCAGACTGGCATCAACCAAAAACGTGGCAAGTGGCAGCAGGATCAGAAGACCGTTCAACGTCTGCTGGCCAGCGACCACGCTTGACACAAGTGCAGCAATGGCGAATCCAATCGCACCACTGCCGACGTCGCCCAAAAAAATCCTTGCCTTGGGAAAATTCCACGGCAGGAATCCGCCGCAGGCAACAGCAAGGGCTGCAGCAAGCCACTGCTCAGGGCCTGACAACGTGAGTGCGATGGTTGCGGCGATCAGTCCCGCCTGGCTGGCAGCGAGACCATCAATCCCATCCATGAAATTCCATGCATTGGTCAAGCCGGCGGCCAATACCAAGGTGCCCAGGGACAGCCACGCATTGCCGTACGCCAGCTGAAAACCCAACCCAAGCAAGGCCGCTGCAAACAGGTGCGCGGCAAGGCGCACCCATGCTGACAGCGGGCGGTGATCATCAATCCAGCCAGCCCCCGCGACTACGACGAGACCGATTGCGAAACAGCACAGCCAGATCCGGCGATCAGGGGACTGGATTGCCAGCCAGATTGTGGCGGTCAATAGCGCAGCGACGATGGCGATGCCGCCACCACGCGGTGTCGCCGCATCATGGCTGCGCCGATCACCGGGGTGATCCAGCAAGTTTGCGTTCAATGCGTAGCGGCGCGCCCACCATGTTCCCAATAGTCCGATGGCGAGATGCAACGAGAGCCAGAGTGCCATCGCGGGATCACACGACTGCGTAGTTGAGGAGGGGCTTGATCGAGCCCCACTCCTTGCAACTTGGACATTGCCAGTGGTGGGTACGCGCTCCGAAGCCACAACGACTGCAGCGATAACTCGGATTGCGCACCAGCAACTGGTCGGTGATGTGCTTAAGATCGTGCAGCGTCGCTTCGGGATCAACGCCTTCGGCCAGCGTGAGGTCGATCAACGCCGCTTCACCGCGTACCGATGGGCGATCTTTCAACTGCCGCGCAAGGTAGGCGCGTGCGGCCGGGATGCCGTCTTCGGCCTCAACCAGTCGTGTCAGCGCAAGCACGGGCGCAACACCGCGATAGTGTTCGCTCATTTCAGAAAGGAAAGCGCGCGCGCCGGTGGTATCGCCCGAGCGCTCATAGCTTGCCAATAGCGTTGGCAGGAGTTCCGGCAGGTAGTCAGGGTCGTGTCGTGCAGCGCGCTCGAAGGCGCGAATTGCGGCCGCATCATTTTTCAGTTCCGCCTCGATCCGGCCCTCCAGCATTCCGGCACGGACTGAATTTGAATCGGCCACATAGGCCCGGGCGATTGCAGTACGCGCGCTTTCGATGTCGCCGGAAGCGCGCTGACGGTCGGCGAGCTCGCACTCAAACTGCGCGATGAGCTTGCCCATCGGCTCGCCGGTCGCCGCCTCAAAGCGCGTCGCGTTCTCGATCGCCTTGTCCCAGTCGCGTTCCGCTTGATAGATGCCGATCAAATGCTTGAGTGCTTGCGGCGCGCGCTGGTCGATTTGCGCAAGTTCGGTAAAAACCGTTTCCGCGCGATCCAGCAGCCCCGACCGCATGTAGTCCTCACCAAGGGCAAGCAACGCCTGCACCTTTTGCTGGTCGTTCAAGTCGGAACGCGAGACCAGCGCCTGGTGCAGGCGGATGGCGCGATCGACTTCGCCGCGCCGCCGGAACAGATGTCCCAAGGCGACCTGCGTCTCGAAAGTTTCCTTGTCGAGTTCGGCGATATGCAGGAACAATTCGATCGCCTTGTCAGGCTGCTCGTTGAGCAGATAATTCAAGCCGCGAAAATAGGTTGTCGACAATTTGCTGACTTGGCTGTCGCTATGGCGTTCCCCGCCGCGACGACCCACCACCCACCCGCTCAAAGCGGCAATTGGAATCAGCAGGAAAAACCAGACCCATTCGTTGACGAACGCCATCGCTCAAGTGCCTTCCGGCGGCGCTGCAGGCCGCGGATTGGATCGTCCCGCTTCTGCCCGACGCAAGCGCTGGCGAAGTGGCAATACCACGCTGGCCGTCATCACCAATCCACCCACCACGACGCCAAGCAGCAGCGAGACCAGGATGGCGACGCCCAGCGTCGTACGCAGCGCAGTGGCGCCCAGATCGAGCACGATCGGCTGCGGGTTGAGGGCGCCCACGGCAACGCCAATTGCGAGGCAGGCAAGTGCAACAAGAATTCGTAACAGACGCATT
>JAYTAY010000041.1:0-5293 GCA_043737255.1 Luteimonas sp. | reverse complement strand
TCGCCACCGTCGATGGTTGGCTGGCGCAGTCGCGCGAACAATCACGTCGCGTGGATGACGCGCTGCTGCGTGCCATCCATACGATGAACGGCGCGTTTGCCATGAGCGAAGTGCCGGAAATCACCGATGCGACCACGCCTGCCGAGGCCTATGTCAAGCGCCTGCTGGGCGCGGATCAGATCCCGGTCGAGGCGGGAATCTCTTCCCTGTCCGATCTGGCCGTGCAGATCCGCGCGACGATGGCGGGGCTACTCTCTTCTGTGTCGGCTGTGCCGAAGCAAGCTGAGCTTGCAATGCGCCTGGTCGCGCTGCGCGACAGCTTGCCCGAAGCGTCCATGACGATCTTCGGCGCGGATCTGGCAGAAGATGAAGCATCTGTTGATGCCGAAGTCGCTGAAGCCGAACGTGCCGAAGCCGAACGCCTCGAGACCGAACGCGTCGAAGCCGAACGCGTCGAAGCCGAACGCCTCCAGGCCGAACGCCTCGAAGCCGAACGTGCGACCGCTGAGGCGGAACGTCTCGAGTACGAGCAACTGGAAGCCGAATACGCCGAAGCTGACCGGATTGCAAAAGAACAGAAACTCGACGCTGAACGCGCCGACGCCGGAAGTGCTGACGCCAATCATCTCGAAGCCGAGCGCGTCGAGACCGAACGCGTCGAGACCGAACGTGTCGAGGCCGAACGTGTCGAAGCCGAACGTGTCGAAGCCGAACGTGTCGAAGCCGAACGCACCGAAGCCGAACGTGTCGAAGCCGAACGCACCGAATCCGAACGTGTCGAAGCCGAACGTGTCGAGGCCGAACGTGTCGAGGCCGAACGTGTCGAGGCCGAACGTGTCGAAGCCGAACGTGTCGAAGTCGAACGTGTCGAGGCCGAACGCGTCGATCACAAGCACGGCAAGAAGGGCAAGAAGGACAAGAAGGGCAGAAAGTTCCAGGCCATCAGCGAAGAGGTTGTCATTGAGCCGGCAGTTGCCGCTCTCATCGCAACGGCCTTGTCGGCGGGTGATGATCCCGATGAGCCGCTTGATCTGACCGACCTGGACCCTGAGCTGGTCGATATCTTCGTCGAGGAAGGCAGCGATTTGCTCGATCATTCCGACGGATTGCTTTCGTTGCTGCGCGACGCGCCGAACGAGCGCGAGCCGGTGATCGGCCTGCAGCGCGACCTGCACACGCTCAAGGGCGGTGCGCGCATGGCGGGCATCATGGCGGTCGGCGACCTCGGACATGCGATGGAGTCGCTGCTCGAAGCAGTCGCCGAGCAACGCAGCGAACTCGGCCGCGACGACATTCCGTTGCTGGAGCGCGGCTACGACCGGCTGCACGCGATGATCACGCGCGTCGGCACACGCCGCGCGATCGCGATGCCGGTCGGGCTGATCGAGCAGTTCGACGCCAGGGCGCACGGCCGCGCCTTTGCGCCGTCCGAAGGAGCATCGGAAACCAGCGCATCGTCCGCGCTCAAAGTCGAGCTCAAGCCGCTGTCCGCACCAATCGATACGCGGCGCGACGATGACGACGATATTGAAATACGCGCGCCCCAGGAGCAGGTGCGCATCCGCGCCGACCTGCTCGACCGTCTGGTCAATTACGCCGGTGAGGTCGCGATCTATCGCGCGCGCCTGGAACAGCAGCTGGGTGCGTTCCGCGGCGCCATGTCGGAAATGGAGCAGACCAACGCACGTCTGCGCGACCAGCTGCGACGCCTCGACAGCGAAACCGAAGCGCAGATCGTGGCGCGTTACCAGCGTGAACACGAAGTCGTCGATCCCAGATTCGATCCGCTGGAACTCGATCGCTTCTCCACCTTGCAACAGCTCTCGCGCGGATTGGGTGAATCCGCTGCCGATATGGCCAGCCTGCAAGGCTCGCTGGAAGACCTGACGCGTCAGTACGAAACATTGTTGTTGCAGCAGTCGCGCGTGAGTTCGGACCTGCAGCAAGGCCTCATGCGCACGCGCATGGTGCCATTCGACGCGCTGGTGCCGCGCTTGCGCCGCGTGTTGCGCCAGGCCGCGACCGATACCGGCAAGCAGGTGCAGCTGAAACTGGACGGTGCGCAGGGCGAGCTTGATCGTAACGTGCTCGAGCGCATGACCGCACCGCTGGAACACATGCTGCGCAACGCCGTGGCGCACGGGCTGGAAACACCCGCGCAACGCCGCAAGGCCGGCAAGCCCGAGGAAGGCGTGGTGCGCATCGCGATACGCCGCGAAGGCTCGGAAGTCGTGCTCGAAGTCGGCGATGACGGTGGCGGACTCAATCGCCCCGCGATCCGTCGTCGCGCCGAAGAGCGCGGCCTGATCCGCGCCGACGCGATTCTGGCCGATGCCGATCTGGACACGTTGATCCTCGAACCTGGCTTTTCCACCGCCGACGAAGTCAGCCGTCTCGCCGGCCGCGGTGTCGGCATGGACGTGGTCCACAGCGAAGTCCGCCAGCTCGGTGGTGCGCTCACCATCGCCTCGAAAGCCACGCAGGGCGTCACCTTCACCCTGCGCCTGCCGCAGACACTGGCGGTCACGCAGGCGGTGTTCGTGCGGATCGGCGAGACCAATTTCGCGGTGCCGATTGCATCGGTACGCGGCGTCGGCCGCATCAGCCGCGAAGAACTCGAGAAACCAGACGCCAGCTACAACTACGGTGGCGAGGATTACGCGCTGCACGATCTTGGCACGCTGATCGGGCATGCCCCGGCCAAAGCGGAGGGCCAGTTGCAGATGCCGTTGCTGTTGATCCGTGCGGGCGATCTACGCGCAGCGGTCAGCGTCGACCAGGTCGTCGGCAACCGCGAAATCGTGGTCAAGCCGGTGGGCCCCCAGATCGCATCGGTGCCGGGCATCTTCGGCGCCACGATCATGGGCGACGGCAGCGTGGTCGTGATCCTCGACGTCGCACCGCTGGTACGCCGCCAGGTCGCTGCGCCACGCGAACCGGCGGTCATGCCGGTGCCCGAATCACGCGGCGTGCCATTGGTGATGGTGGTCGACGACTCGGTGACCATGCGCAAGGTCACTGGACGCGTGCTCGAGCGCCACAACTTTGAAGTCACGACCGCCCGCGATGGCATCGACGCTCTTGAGCGCATGGCCGAGACCGTGCCGGACCTGATGTTGCTCGACATCGAGATGCCGCGCATGGACGGCTACGAGCTGGCAACGGCGATGAAACTCGACCCTCGCCTCCGCGACGTGCCCATCATCATGATCACTTCGCGTACCGGCGAAAAACATCGCCAACGTGCGCTGGACCTCGGTGTGCAACGCTATCTCGGCAAGCCTTACCAGGAGCCGGAATTGATGCGAAACGTCTTTGAATTACTGGGATTGAAACGCGACCATGGCTGAGCGCAAACGTGCGGCACTGCTTGCGCGGCCTGGCCCCGCCAGCGAACAGTTGCGCGAAGCACTGCGCCACGCGGGCGCGGAGGTGGTGCTGGTCGCTGACCCGGGCGCCATTGGCGCGGACGAAGTGATCGCCGCGGAGCCCGACTGCGTGTTGATCGCGCTGGATGCCACCGTCGAAGACATGCTCGAGCGTTTCGACTCGGTGCTGGGCGATCCGTCCATCACCGTGATCTTCGAGGAAGTGGATGTGGCGCTGGCGCGCGCGGGTTCGGACGCCGCGCGTTGGGGTCGACATTTGCACGCCAAGCTGTACGGCCACCAGGACGTTCTGCCTCCCGGCCAGTCCCAAGACGACGACTACGAGCAGCACGGGCATCCACGTCCCGGCTTGCCGGTGACGCCGCAGCAGCAACATGCCGAGGCAGCGTTCGGTGACTACCTCGGCAACTTTGATGCGCATGCGGAGGGTTTGCCGACCGATGCGATGGGCGTGCAGTCATCGGGTGAGTCCGATGGTGACTACCGCAGTTTCGATATCGCGGACGGTAGCGTGTCGCAGTCAAGCTCGGTTGCCGGAGAAGATCTGATCGGTCTGGATGAATTTTTGCTGGGCGCCAATGATGACGCCGCGCCGGAGTCGGTCGCTACGGGAGATGTCGCCTCTTCTGAAGATGTCGCAGAGATCGACTGGAGTGTTGCGGCGGACACGGCATCCATCGCTGGCAATGCCCCCGATAGCGCAGTCGATCTTGACCTCGCCAATCTCGAGCACCGCATCTCCGGCCTTACCCTGGTCGATCACGATAGCTATGGGCATGGCCCGACGCGTGGGGCCGTCATCGTGCTGGCAGGATTGGGTGGTCCCGATGCAGTGCGGCAGTTGCTCGGTGGATTGCCGAATGAATTTTCACGTCCGGTGCTGGTGTCGCAAAAACTCGATGGCGGTCAGCACGAAAAACTGGTGAAGCAGATGTCGCGCGCCACCAAGTTGCCGGTCGATCTGGCGAAAGCAGGTGAAACCGCGGTCGCCGGACATGTCTACATCGTGTCGCCGGAAATCGGTGTCGCGCTTAAGGGCGGAAAGCTGGTTTTCAGCCAGCAGGCCGGTGGCGCCACTTGGTTCTCCACGCTGCCTGCTTCCGACACCGCCATCGTCATGCTCAGCGGCAGCGATATGGCCAGCGTCGACCAGGCCATGCACATGGCGGCATCAGGCGCATTGATCATGGGACAGGCGGTGGAAGGGTGCTTCGAGCCCGAGGCTCCGGCCGCGCTTGCAGCACGCGGTGGTGAGTCTGGATTGCCTGCCGAACTCGCGCGCAAGCTGGCCGAGCGGTGGCCAGGTTGAGAACATCCGGATTGAAATCAGCGGACAAGGTTGGAACGCGCAATGGCTGATGCACAAAACGATATCCGTGGCGTCTTGATCCAGGTGGCGGGCGCACGCTTGCTGCTGCCCAACGCCAACATCGCAGAAGTTCTGGCGTACTCGGATCCGGAACCGGTCGAGAACGCTCCTGACTGGTTGCTGGGCCGCATGCGCTGGCGCGGCTGGCGTCTGCCGTTGGTGGCGTTCGCGCGCCTGACCGGTATCGCCGAAGAAGCCGCCACACTCGGCAACAAGGTTGTGGTGCTCAAAGCGCTGGGTGGCGACAGCAAAGCGCCATATTTCGCATTGCTCACCCAGGGCTTCCCGCGCTTGGTCACGGTCTCGCGCGCAGCCTTGTCGGAAGAGGAGCGCGATCCGCATGAAATGTTGCCCGTGGGCGTGCGCGCACGCGTCATGTTGAATGAAGATGCCGCACTGCTGCCTGATCTGGAAAGCGTTGAAAGCATGATCGGCGAGGCGCTTGCTGCGGCAGCGTAGTCACGGGCGTCGACTAGAACGACTTGCCCTCCTCAATCCTGCCACCTGCGGGTTGGTTGCCACTCGAAGCAGGGTT
>JAYTAY010000040.1:0-5321 GCA_043737255.1 Luteimonas sp. | reverse complement strand
CTGGTTAGAGCCTCGCGCACTGCATGGATATGGGCCGCGCGCACGGCGCGGCTTGCGGTGGGCGTGCCCGATTACGACGTTTATGTCGCGCACATGCGCCGGATGCATCCGGACTTGCCGCCGATGGACCATGCCGCGTTTTTCGCCGAACGCGTGCAGGCACGTTATGGCAAAGGCCGCTCACGCTGCTGCTGAGTAACTTGTCCGTACCTGGATATCTATCCGATTTGCGTCTCGAGGATTCCAATGAACGATCTTGAAAAATATTTCACACATAACACCGGGAAGCTTATTCATAAATGGCAACACTATTTCGAGATCTACGACAGGCATTTTTCCCGCTACAGGGGCACGGATGTCCACGTTGTCGAGTTCGGCGTCTCCCAAGGTGGCTCGCTGCAGATGTGGAAGGAGTATTTCGGACTGGAGGCAAAATTATACGGCGCCGACATCAATCCACACTGCAAGGGCTTTGAAGAAGCACAGGTCGAGATATTCATAGGTGATCAGGAAGATCGAAATTTCCTGAAATCGCTGAAGAAGAAGATTCCGCGGATCGACATCCTGATCGACGACGGCGGCCACACCATGCAGCAGCAAATCAATACCTTTGAAGAACTCTTTCCGTGTGTGGACAAGAACGGCGTCTACCTCTGCGAAGATCTGCACACATCCTATTGGCCGGATTGGCAGGGAGGGTACAAAAGTAGCGGAACGTTCATTGAATACAGCAAGGATTTCATCGATGGCATCAATGCCTGGCATTCAGTGCAGGAAAGCAAACTACAAGTGACTGGTTTTACCGAATCCGTACATTCCCTGCATTACTACGACAGTATTCTGGTCATCGAAAAACGTCCCATACAAAAGCCATACCATCTGATGGCCGGGACGGCATCCATTCCCGACTATCAGCCTCCGAAAGGTTGGCTCAGACGCATGAAGGGTGATTGATGCCCCACAGGCCATCGCGATGAAACTGGCCCTCTAACGGCAGTGGACCTGTCCGAGCGCTGCGTTAGTTACGCCATAGGATTCTAGGGCGGTGTTGTCGTCATCGACTGAAGACCGTCGTCTCGCCCCAGCCACTGTGGTTGCGCCGATCCTGGCCGTTGCGGCGATCAGTCCTGCCTGGCTCGAAGCGGAATTCCTCGCGTCGAGTCCCGCGCCGCCCCATGTCCTTGCGTCGTTAAGTCCCCAAGTAACGCCCGGTTTGTTCCGGAAGTTCAAACATGTCGGATTCCTCAGTGACCTTCGGGCATTTATTCCCGTTGTAACGCCGAACATGCCGCGAACCGGCAACCAAAATCTTGCGCGCGATGGTCCGTCAGGCACCCGCCATGCCGCGCAGCATCACGCCGACGAGATACGCCAGCACTGTCCCGGTCGCATAGCCAAGCGCCCCAAGCAGGGCGCCGACCGGCGCGAGCGAGGGATGGAACACCGATGCCACCACCGGCGCCGAGGCCGGGCCGCCGATGTTGCTCTGCGAGCCCATAGCGAAATAGAAGAACGGCACACGCAGCAACTTGCCGAACAGCCACAGCAGCACGATGTGCACGCTGATCCAGATGATGCCGAGTGCGAACAGCCACGGCTTGTCTGCCAGTGCCAGGATGTCCATCTGCATGCCGATGCAGGCGATCAGGAAATACAGTAGCAAGGTGCCGATCTTCGATGCACCAGCGCCGTCAAGCGTGCGCACGCGTGTGAAACTCAAGGCCAACCCGATCAGCGTCGACAACACCACGACCCACACGAACGGTTCGTGCAGGCTCACCTGCTGCGCCCATGACACATTCGCCTTGAACCAGGCCGCGGCCGGAGCAGCGATCGCATGACACAGCCCGACTGCGCCAAAGGCGATACCGACGATCATCATCAGGTCGGCAAGACTGGCGATGCGGGCGTGTTCGGTTTGATATTCATCAAGCCTCTGCTTCAGCTCCTCAATGCCGCGCGTGTCGACGCCATTGCGTGCATCGATCGCCTGCGCACGTCCCGCGAGGAAAATCAGGATCGCCATCCAAACGTAACCAACGCCGACATCCACTACAACGAATTGGCCGAAGGTAGTCTCGTCGACGTTGAAGATTTCCTTCATCGCTACCATGTTGGCGCCGCCACCGATCCAGCTACCAGCCAGTGCCGCCATCCCGCCCCAGGTATCGCCTGCGACCGTGGGCGGGTGCAGCACGCCCATCACCTGGAACGCGACGATCGCACCGATCATTACGGTGATGGATGCGGCGGCGTACATCAGCAGCAACTTCGATCCGAGCCTGAGCACGCCTTTCAGGTCGATGGTCATTGTCAGCAGCACCAGCGCGGCCGGCAACAACACGCGGCTGGCGATCGGGTTGTAGAGCTTGCTGCTGGCGCCGTCGATCAGGCCGATGGTGTTGTAGATGCCGGGGATGAAATAGCACAGCAGCAATGCGGGGACGATCGCGTAGAACTTCTTGAGGAATTTCGTCGGACCGGTCGCCGTCCAGAAAATCGCGCCGAGGGTGGCGGCGATCAGGCCGAAGAGGACGATGTCGTTGGTAATCAGAGCAGTGCTAACGGGAGCAGTCATTTTGCAGCCTGTTTGTCGTCATTCCCGCGAAGGCGGGACGTAGCTCGGGTGGAGCGTAGCGATACCCGGGATTGTTCCGTTTAGATCACCAAAAAGCCCCGGTTATCGCCTTCGGCTCCACCCGGGCTACGCCCCTCTACGCGGATGAAAACTGAAAAATCGCTGGTATCGAGTAGTGCATCACTGCCCGATATGCGCCTTCAACCACCCATTCACCGTGTCATGCCACAACACGCTGTTCTGCGGCTTCAGCACCCAATGATTCTCGTCGGGGAAATACAGGAATTTCGATTCGATGCCGCGACGCTGCAATGCGGTGAACGCAGCGATGCCCTGCTCGACCGGGATACGGAAGTCCTGCTGACCGTGGATCACCAACATCGGCACACGCCAGTCCTTGACGTGGTTGACCGGATTGAACTCTTCGTAGTTCTTCGGCACGTCGTATGGCGTGCCGCCGTTTTCCCATTCGGTAAACCACAGTTCCTCGGTGCTGTAGGCCATCATGCGCTGGTCGAACACGCCGTCGTGGTTGACGAGACACTTGAACGGAGATTTTCCGTTCCGGTCAAACCAGTTGCCAGCGATCCAGTTGACCATGTAACCGCCGTAGCTCGCGCCGAGCGCGCAGGCCTTGTCGCCATCGAGGAACGCGTATTTCTTTTGCGCCGCCGCCCAACCTTTCTGCAAATCCTCCAGCGGACGATCGCCCCAGTGCTGCGAGATCGCATCGGTGAACGCCTGGCCGTAACCGGTGGAGCCATGGAAGTCGATCATCACGACTGCGTAGCCCTGCCCGGCGTAGGTCTGCGGATTCCAGCGATAACTCCAGCCGTTGCCGAAGCTGCCCTGCGGGCCACCGTGGATCAGGAACGCGACCGGATATTTTTCGCCTTCGACATAATTCCACGGCTTGACGACATAACCATGCACGGTGTCGCCGTTCCAGCCCATGAAATTGAACTGTTCGAACTCTCCAAACTTCACGTCGTTCAATGCTGCTGCGTTGTTCTGCGACACCTTGCGTACTGGCGCGCCGTTGATGCCGCCGACGAACAATGCATCGCCACCCTGCATCGTGTTGCGGGTGAAGGCCAACGTGGAGCCGGCTATCTCGAACGCGGAAACCGAACCGTCGCCAACAATCTCGGTGACGCCACCGCTGGCGATATCCACCGCGAACAACGGATGCTCGCCCATGTCCTGCGCGGTGGTGTAGATGGTCTTGCCATCGTCCGACAAGGTGATGCCGTCGGCGGAGCGGTCCCACTTCGGCGCGATTTCGCGCGTCGTGCCGCTGGCCAGATCCATTGCCATCAATGCTAGGCGATCGGCCTCGAAGCCCGGACGTTTCATCGCGCGGTAATACAGCGTCTTGCCATCGGCGCTGAACACCGGGCCGGTGTCCCAGGCGGGATTGGACGCCGTCAAATTCTTCGCAACGCCACTACCGTCCGCACTGACCTGGAACAGGTCGAAGTTGGTCGACCACGGCTCGGCGCGATCGGCCTTGCGCGCGCTCAACACGAAACTGCTGCCATCGGGTGACCAGGCGAACTCGCTGGTGTCGCCGAATGGTTTCGACGGCACGTCGCCGAGGATGTCGCCTCCGATCAAGGTCGCCGTGCTGAGCGCCTTGGCCTTGCCGCTGGGCAGGTCGGCGACGAAGACGCGATTGAGGCGGCCATCGTTGAAGGTGTCCCAGTGACGGATGAACGTGCGGTCGTAGACCACACCGCTGCTCTTTTTTGCACTGGTCGCATTGAGCCTTGTCTTGTTGCAGGCGAAGTCGGATTTGCAATCGGCGAAAGCTTCGGCGGACAGCGCGACGCGCTTGCCATCGAACGACACTTTGTAGCCGCCGACATCACCCGCGATGTTGGTGAGCAGTATCGGCGCGCCGCCCGCGACGGGAATCGAATACAGCTGCTGCGTGCCTGACTTGGCGCTGAGGAAATACACGGACTTGCCGTCTTCGGAAAACGTCGGCGAGTTGACGTTCCAGCCTGCAGGCGTCAGCCGCACCGGCGGTGCGGCATCGCGTGCCATCAGGTCTTCAATCCACAGACCAGTGCTGGCCTTGTTCGCATCAAAATCTACCTGACGCACCGCGAAAACCACCTTGCGTCCGTCCGGCGACAACGTGGGCGACGACACGCGCTCGAGTTTGGCGAGATCACGGATCTCGAAGCCGCGTTCGGCCATCGCGAGCGACGGCAGCGCGAGCAGGAGTGCGAGTGGCAGGATGGCGTGACGGATGTTCATGGCGACTCCAGGCAAATGTGTAAAACGGACATCAACGCATTTCGTAGCCCGGATGGAGCGCAGTGGCTTCAACAGCGAAGCTGGTCTACCCGGGGCTTTTTCATTCCGATCACCAAAAGCCCCGGGTATCGCCTTCGGCTCCAGCCTGGCTACGGATCTAGACAGGTCACCTCGGGCCGGGTTCGACATCCCCAAGGATTTGTTTCTTCGCGCCGGTGCGATACAGCAGCCAGGCGACCACGGCCAGCACAACCAGACCAAGGATTTCCCCGAACTGGAAATTCTCCGGAAACGCCAACGCGTCCGGGCGTCCGGTGAGGACGATCGGTACCGCAATCGCGATGCCCATCAATGCCTCGCCAGTAATCAGCCCGGCGGCGAACAACGTGCCGGGACGATGCAGGCGATCACGCGCATCGTCATGTGCGCCGACCATGCCGTGACGGCGCTCGACCAGATACGCAATCAGGCCACCAAG
>JAYTAY010000039.1:0-5336 GCA_043737255.1 Luteimonas sp. | reverse complement strand
GCGGCCAGGTCGGTCCGCAGCCGCTCGATCTCGGGGAGATAAGGCTGGCCCGCTTCGCCAAGGGCGGTGATCGTGCGTTCCATCCGGGCGGCCAGCGCCTGCGCCTGGGCGCGATCACCGCGCGCCAGATTCAAACGCGCTTCGATCCCGAGGCACAACGCATACAGCACTTGTTCTTCGCCGGAATTCACGCGCGCGGCGTTTTTGGCGCGGTCCAGCGATTGCCCGGCCTGGTCGAGCTGACCAAGCTGGATCTGCGCCTCGGTAATGCTTTGCAATACCGCAACCGTCAGTGGGCTGTGGTCGCCGGTGTATTCGAGTGAAATCGGCAATGCCTGCTGCAACTGCACCAATGCGTCCTGCGGCCTGCCGGCGCGCAACACGATCTTGCCCAGGTTGGCCTGCATTGCGGCGAGCGCGGCCGAGTTGCCGTAGAGGGCGCGTCGGGTCGAGGTGGCCTGCAGCAGGAGAGACTCCGCACGCGCAAGGTCCTTCTTGCGATAGGCCACGGTCGCCCAGTTGCCAAGCGTCAGCAGCGCCGCAGCGGTGCGCTCATTGCCAAGTGCCTGATGCACCGCCCAACTGTCCTTGAACGCTGTATCGGCAAGATCAATGTCGCCGTTGGACTGGTACGCGATGCCGAGGCTGTTCAACAAATTGGCGGTATCGACATGGCGTCGCCCGAAGTAGTCGTCGTGCTCGATCAGTGACGCCTGCAACGTCTTGATCGAGCGCGGCAGGCCGTGTTCCTCTTTCTCGATCTGCGCCTGCAACTGTCGGCTGCCAATCAGCGATTTGCGATATCGCCCGGGATCTGTGTTCCAGAATGCATGGGCCGCATCCAACAACGTACGCGCCGGGCCGGCGTTGCCGCGGCGCAGTTCTGCTTCGGCCAGCAACGCGCTGATTTCGGCACGGCTGGCGGGCGTTTGCTGGCTACCGGGGGAATCCAGATACCCTCGCAGCAGCGGCACCGCGCCGTCGTAATCATTCATGTAGAGGTAGAGCGCGCCCATCGTCTCGATGATCTCGGCGCGCGTACGCGGCTGGTTGCGATATTGCTCAGACAGGCGTTGCGCGCTTTGGTCCAGCACTTGTTTGGCGGTCAGCGGCTCTGCGCCCTGGTTCTCGCCAGCGGTGCGGAACATCAACAGCAGGTAATTCTTGATGGCTTCCGCGCGCGCCACTTCGGTCAGCACCTGATCGCGCTCCTGCGCGATGCGGTGCGCCTGCCATGCCACGGCGACCAGTCCGATCGACAACGCCAGCACCACGGCCGCGGTGCTTGCCACCAGCAGCCGGTAGCGGCGCAGGAAACGTCGCGTGCGATAACTGCGCGCATCGCCGCGCGCAAGCACGGGCCGCAGTTGTTGGTGACGCTCGATGTCCGCCCATAGGTGCACGGCGCTCTGATACCGCTCTCCGGGTTCGCGGCGCAGCGCCTTCAGCACGATGGCGTCGAGGTCACCCTGCAACAGCCGCGCCGGCACAGGCGCTGTCGCTTGGCCCGCATCGCTTGGCTTCGGTGGTTCGACTTCCAGCATGCGTCGCAGCGCCCCGGGAAAGGGCAGGCCCTGCAGATGCCAGGGACGCACGCCCGCCAGAAGTTCGTACAGCAGCACGCCCAGCGCAAACACATCCGTGGCCGTGGTGATGGCGCCGCCTTCCATCTGTTCGGGCGCGGCGTATTCCGGCGTCAGCATCGCCTGGGTCAGGGTATCGGTGCTGGCCGAATCGATCAGCTTGGCGATGCCGAAGTCGAGCAGCTTGGCACGACCTTCGGATGTCACCAGAATATTGGCAGGCTTGAGGTCGCGATGGACGACCAGATTGCGATGCGCATGATCGACCGCATCGCAGACCTGTCGAAACAGCGCCAGTCGCGCCTCCAGATCAAGTGCGTGCGTTTTGGCGTAGACAAGTATGTCCTCTCCGTCCACGTACTCCATCGCCATGTAGGGTCTGCCGTCATCGGCCACACCTCCGTCGATCAGGCGTGCGATGTTGGGATGCTCCAGCGCGGCCAGGATGCGGCGCTCGGCCTCAAAATGCTCCAGGCGCGCGGTGCCGACGTGGATAAGCTTGAGTGCGACGCGCTGATCGAAGTCGGCGTCGGCACGCTGCGCAAGATAGACCTCGCCCATGCCGCCGCGACCGATCGGGCATTTGACGACAAAGGCCCCGACGCGGCTGCCGGCGGGGAGCGTGTGAATGCTGCTGCGCCGCGCACCGTCTGCATCGTGGTGCACGGCTTGCGCCGGTGTTTCGAGGAATGACGCACCCGTCGATAGTGCTGCGAGCATGCGTTCGAGACGGTGCCGCACCTCGTGCTCGATGTCATCGAGGCCGTCGAGATGGACTTGGCGCTTCTCGGGAGGGAGCGCCAGCAACCGATCGAATACAGCATCGATGCGGGCCCATTGCCCGGTATGGTCATCCGCCATCTCTTTCCCCTGAATCCCGCCCCGAGCCCACGATAACCGGTCGCTGTACGCTCGCGTCAAGACAGGGCGAGTTGCTGGTGCTTTTTTGATGCGCGTAGCCAACAGGCACTGGGTGGAAGGAGCGCACCTGGGCGCGACAAGTCTTACGGGTAACGCCTTATCGCGCCCAAGTGCGCTCCTACAAAATATGCACGCCCAGATAAACCAGGGGCAGCTATCGCAGCAGCGGCTCCAGCGCGGGCCACACGTGATCACGGAGCTTGCGTTGTGCGCCAGCTCCGGGATGCAGGTTGTCGGATTGGAATGCGCTGCGATCAGCCGCGATCGGCTGCAGCAGGAATGGCAACAACGCTGTGTCGAAACGTGTGGCCAATTCTCGATACCCGCGCTCGAATTCCCGCGTATACGCCGCTCCGTAATTCGGCGGCAGTTGCATGCCGACCAGCAGCACTTTCGCGCTGATGCCCTGTGCCGCACCGATCATGCGCGCGAGGTTCCTGCGCGATTGCCGCAGCGGCAACCCGCGCAAACCGTCGTTGGCGCCGAGTTCAATGACCACGACCGAGGGCCGATGGCGCACCACTTCACCTACGATGCGCGCCGCGCCGCCCGCGGTGGTTTCACCGCTGATGCTGGCGTTGACCACGCGCCAGCCGGGTTTCTCTTTAGCGATGCGTTCGGCTGTCAGCGCCACCCAACCCTGCGCGGCGTCGAGGCCGTAGGCGGCCGACAAAGAATCGCCCATTACCAGCACCGTGCGCGGCGACGGTTCGGTCTTAGCGACTGCCTGCGCAAACACCAGTGGCGTCAGTAATGCCAGCCACAACGTCAGCACCCATTGAAGCTGCAGCGGTGACCCCGCATATCGTGTTTTCATCGTGTCTTCCCGAGTTTCGGCGACAGTAACCGCCGCCGCATGAATATTTTGAATCCAAGGATGCCCATGGCCGACGCCATCGCAACACCTGTCGATACTTCTTCCATCTTGCCCGGCTCGATCAAACCTGGATCTGTCAGGCCTGAGCCGATCAGGTATGTCCTGCAGGTCTCCGGCCTCGGCAAACGCGTGCCGCTTCCCGGTAGTGAACTCACCATCCTCGACGGGGTGTCGTTCGCAATCGACAAGGGCGATAGCGTGGCAATTGTTGGCGCGTCGGGTTCCGGCAAGAGCACCTTGTTGTCACTGATGGCCGGACTGGATACGCCCAGCGACGGCACGGTGCTGCTGGATGGCGAACCGTTGTCGGCGCTGGACGAGGATGGCCGCGCGCGTGTGCGCGGCGAGAAAGTCGGCTTCGTGTTCCAGAGTTTCCAGTTGCTGCCGTCGCTGACCGCACTGGAAAACGTGATGCTGCCGCTGGAACTGCGCGGCGATGCGGATGCGGAAACACCGGCGAAAGCGATCCTCGACAAGGTCGGCTTGGGCGAACGCCTCGGCCATTATCCACGGCAGTTGTCCGGCGGCGAGCAGCAACGTGTCGCACTGGCGCGCGCGTTCGTCACCCGGCCCTCGGTGTTGTTCGCCGACGAGCCCACCGGCAACCTCGACACGCACACCGGCCAGGCGATCATCGAACTGCTGTTTGCCATGAATGCCGATGCGGGCACCACGCTGGTGCTGGTGACGCACGACGAACACCTCGCCGTGCGTTGCAGCCGCATGCTGCGGCTTGATAGTGGTCGGCTGGTGTCCGCGTGAATCGACTGCGCAACACGACGGGCCTGGCATGGCGGCAATTGCGCCGCGACATGACGGCGGGCGATATCCGCATCCTCCTCGCAGCGCTGGTGCTGGCCGTGGTTGCCGTGACCGCAGTCGGCTTTGTCACCGATCGTGCCGGAAGAGCGCTGGCGATGGAGGCCAACCGCTTGCTCGGCGGCGACGCGGTGATTCGCGGCGATGCGCCGATCGGCAGTGCGGTGCGCGCGGCGGTGGCTGCGAACGGCTTGCAACGCACAGAAACCATTGAGTTGCAAAGCATGATCCGCGCCGGCGATGACCTGAAACTCGGGGACCTGCGTGCGCTTGGGGAAGGGTTTCCGTTGCGGGGTGCCTTCCGCATCGTCGATGCCACCGGCAACGAGCGTGATGCCGGTGGTTTGCCCGCAGCCGGCACCTTGTGGATGACGCGCGCGGGCGCCGACGCTTTGAACGCGAAACTCGGCGACAGCATTGGTATCGGCGACTCGCAATTGCGTCTGTCCGCACTGGTGGTGCAGGAGCCCGATGCCGCGCTCGACTATTTCAACGTCGCGCCGCGCGTGTTCCTCAATCTTGCCGACCTGCCGGCCACCGGACTGGTGCAGGAAGGCAGCCGCATTCGTTATCGCCTGGTGGTCGCAGGCGACGCGGCTGCGGTCGAACGCTTCACCCGCACTGCGCGCGCATCGCTGGCACGCGGACAACGGCTGGAAACGGTCAGCGATGCGCGTCCCGAAATCCGCTCCGCACTGGATCGCGCCGGACGTTTTCTCGGTCTCGCTGCCTTGGTTTCGGTCGTGCTCGCCGCAGTTGCCGTGGCGATGGCCGCGCGTCGCCACAGCGAACGCCATCTGTCCGGTGCAGCGGTGATGCGCTGTCTCGGCGCCAGCCAGCGCACGCTGGTCGGCATCCATGTGGGTGAACTGTTGTTGCTGGGTCTGTTTGCCTGCAGCATCGGCGTCGCGCTCGCATTCGGCCTGCAATGGGCAGTCGGTGAATGGCTGGCGCAAAAACTGGGATTGTCGATTCCGCCGGCAGGCTGGTTGCCGGCAGTGCAGGGGATCGGCGTCGGCATGGTGGTGCTGCTCGCGTTCGGTGCGCCGCCGGTATTGGCGTTACGACGCGTGCCGGCGTTGCGCGTGCTGCGCCGCGATCTGGATCCGACCGAACCCAGCGCATGGCTGGTTGCG
>JAYTAY010000038.1:0-11874 GCA_043737255.1 Luteimonas sp. | reverse complement strand
GATAGCTGTCTTGCGGCCAGTCGGCATCGTCCGGGCCGAGGCCTTTGGCGCGCGCCTGCACCGACTTGGCCAGGTTGTCGATCTGCGCGCCGCCATCGTTGTAGTAATACTCGCGCGTCACCGCCCAGCCGTTGGCATCGAGCACGCGCGCGAGGCAATCGCCGATCGCTCCCGCGCGGCCGTGGCCGACATGCAGCGGGCCGGTGGGGTTGGCGGAGACGAATTCGACACCGACGCGCGTGCCGTTGCCGGACGTGTTGCGGCCGTAGGCATCACCTTGCTGATGGACGCGTGCGATTTCGCGCGCGTATGCGGCTGGCGACAGATGGAAGTTGATGAAGCCGGGGCCGGCGATGGCGACCTTGGCGATGTCAGCCGATGCCGGCATCGCATCCAGCAGTTGCTGCGCCAGCGCGCGCGGGTTGGTGCGCGCGACTTTTGCCAGCAGCATCGCCGCGTTGCTGGCGAAGTCGCCGTGCGTGCGGTCCTTCGGACGCTCAACGACGAAGTCAGGCGAAACCAGATCGACCGGCAGGGTGCCGTTGTTGCGCAAGGTTTCGATGCCTTGGTGGATCAAGGCGCAGACGGGGGCTTTCACGGAGATTCTGCTGAAAACAATGAGGGAACGGATTTTAGCCGACAGCAGGCTTGCAAGACGGCCCACATCTTAGATTGCGGAGTGCAGAGTCTCCGGATCGACAGGCAAACGCTGTCGGTAATGCATCACCGTGACGATCTCCATGTCATCGCGCGCTACGGAATATCAAAGGTTACGGCCGTTCGAGTACTTCACGCAGGTATCGGGATGTTCCGGCAGACGACGGTCGGTCAGCAGGGCTTGAGTAAGTTGCCGCGAACGTCGCAGCAGGCGAGCGTCAGCCGGACGGGCTGCATGGGGATTCGTTGTCAATACAAGTCACGATGCCACGCAATTGCGGTGCGGTCGCTACCCACCAGGCCACTTCATCCAGCGATATCGAATACAGCCATCAGTTCTGCAATGCTGACAACGCGCCCTGCCCTGATTTCGACCCTGCCCCGTTCGATCAGGGCGCGCAATTCGATCCGATAACGCTCGCCCTCCCAGGTTGCTTTTGGGGCAAACGCGACGTCGATTTTATGGCCCTCCTCGCGAAGGCGGTGAGGGCGCATGGCAGGCGTTTCTCGCAGTTTCACTTGAGTTCCGCTCCTCTCGTTTTCCCGTCATCAGACCCATCCCCGCGCCGCCAGCGACACTGGCGGGCCATCCGCAATCACGAAGTGGTCCAGCAGCCGCACATCCAGCAACGCCAGCGCATGTTTCAGGCTGGCAGTCACCGCTCGATCGGCGGCGCTCGGTTCGGGATTACCGCTGGGATGGTTATGGCCGACGATCACCGCGGCGGCGTTGTGCACCAGTGCGCGCCGGACGACTTCGCGCGGGTGCACTTCGGCACCATCGATGCTGCCGCGGAACAATTCCTCGAACGCCAGCGCGCGATGCCGCGTGTCGAGGAACAAGGCGGCGAACACTTCATGCGGTTGATGCCGCAACCGCTGCGCGAAGTAACGGCCAGCGGCCTGGGGATCGCTCAAGACATCGCCGCGTTCGAGTTCGCTGGCCAGATAGCGATTGGCCAAGTCCAGCGCGGCGACCAAGGCGCAGGCGCGCGCGGGTCCCAGGCCAGGCAATGCCAACAGTTGCGCGGCAGGACGTTCCAGCAATGCGCGCAGCGGCCCATGCGCCGCGAGCAAGTCGCGTGCCGTCGTCACCGCATCGCGTCCACGCAAACCGGAGCCGAGGAATATTGCCAGCAGTTCCGCATCCGACAATGCAGCAGCGCCGCGGGCCAGCAGTTTTTCACGGGGACGTTCGGTGGCGGGCCAGTCGCGGATATGCATGGCCGCAGCCTGTACCCGCACGCTCGTTTCGGCCGTCGGGGCGTGCATGGGGTTCGGGTAAGCTAAGCGCTGCTTTCGCCGTAGGACATTCCCGACATGGCCGCAGCGTTGCACGGACACAAACTGTTGCTCGGCGTCAGTGGCGGCATCGCCGCGTACAAGGCGATCGAACTGGTGCGTCGTCTGCGCGATGCCGGTGCCGAGGTGCGCGTGGTGATGACCGAGAACGCCCAGCGCTTCGTCACCCCGTTGAGTTTCCAAGCCGTGTCCGGGCAACTGGTACGCACGACCTTGTGGGATGAAGCCGCGGAAGCAGCGATGGGGCATATCGAACTGGCGCGGTGGGCCGACCGCATCGTCATCGCGCCGGCCTCGGCGAATGTCATCGCCAAGCTCGCGCATGGGTTCGCTGATGATCTTTTGACCACGTTGTGTCTGGCGACGACCTCGCCGGTCACGCTGGCGCCGGCGATGAACAATCGCATGTGGGCGCATCCCGCCACGCAGGCCAACCTCGCCACCTTGCGCACACGCGGCGTGCAGGTGATCGGGCCCGACGATGGCGCGCAGGCGTGCGGTGAATTTGGTCCCGGACGCTTGAGCGAGCCCGAAGCGATCGTCCTTCGACTGGCTCAGGATGAGCGGAGCGTTGCGTGAGCGCCGCATCATGAGTGGATCGCTCGCTGGCAAACGCATCATCGTCAGTGCCGGCCCGACCTATGAAGATCTCGATCCGGTGCGCTTCATCGGCAACCGCAGCAGCGGCAAGATGGGGTTCGCGATCGCCGCCGCGGCCGCGCAACGTGATGCCGATGTGGTACTGATCGCGGGCCCCGTGCATGTGTCGACACCAGTCGCCGTGACCCGCATCGATGTGCGTTCGGCGGCGCAGATGCGCGATGCGGTCCTCGCGGCGTTGCCGGCCGACCTCTACATCGGCGCGGCCGCCGTCGCCGATTACACGCCGCAGCAGGTCAGCGGCAGCAAGATCAAGAAAACCGGCGAGACGCTGACGCTGGCGTTGGTGCGCACGGCGGACATCCTGGCTGAAGTGGCGACGCACGCATTGCGGCCACGTCTTGTCGTCGGTTTCGCTGCCGAAACAAACGACATTGAAATGCACGCTCGCGGAAAGCTCGATCGGAAGAAGCTCGACATGATCGCGGCCAACCAGGTCGGCGTTGCCGGCAGCGGTTTCGAGAGTGACGACAACGCACTGATGGTCTACTGGTCGGGCGGCGAACGCGCGCTTGGGCCCGCGAGCAAGCACCAGGTCGCGGACGAGTTGCTCGACCTCATCACGGAGCGTCTTCGCCAATGAACCGCACGCCTGCAACCCACGCGCTCGAGATCAAGCTGCTCGATCCACGCTTCGGCGACACCTGGCCGTTGCCCGCCTACGCCACCGAAGCCAGCGCCGGCCTCGACCTGCGTGCCGCGCTGGATGCAGTGCTGTTGCTGGAGCCCGGCGACACCGCGCTGGTGCCCAGCGGCATCGCCATCCATCTGGCCGATCCGACCTTGTGCGCCGTGATCCTGCCGCGCTCGGGTTTGGGCCATCGGCATGGCATCGTGCTCGGCAACGGCACCGGCCTGATCGATGCCGATTACCAGGGGCCGCTGCTGATCAGTGTGTGGAACCGCGGACGCGAGGCGTTCACGATGCAGCCGGGGGACCGCATCGCGCAGCTGGTGGTGCTGCCGATCGTGCGCGCCGCGTTGCAGGTGGTGGATACTTTTACCGATAGCATGCGTGGCGAGGGTGGCTTCGGCCACACCGGCCTGCGCTGACAGGGGATGACGATGACTGCTTCCAAAGCCACCCGCTTCAACTTCAATGCCGGGCCATTGCGGCCTGCATTGCCATGGCTGGCCGGCGTGCTGGCCGTGTTGGCGCTGTGGCTGCTGTGGTCGGGCTGGCAGCAGATGCGCGAGCAGTCGCGGCAGGACGCACTCACCGCGCAGCGGGATGCCGCCGTCACCGCCGTCAGCCGCTTCGTGGCCGTCGAGAGCAAGCGCCTGAGTGCCAAGCTGGCCGAGCCTGCGGCCCAGGCGGCGTTGCAAGCGGGCGATTTATCCGCGGCGGCATTGGAGCTGCGCGCTGGTTGGCCTGGCGTGGAAGTAGTGGAAATCATCCCCGCCGACTTGCAGGCGGCCTATGCGGGTCTGCCCAACACCGGCTACGGCCGTATCGCCATCGCCGAGGCTGCGTTGGCCGCCAACCAACCCGTTGCCCGCGTTGCACGAGACGGTGCCACGCCCAGTTTCGTCATCGCCGCCCGAGCGCAGGTCAACGCCAACACAGTCGGCGTGGCCTACGCCCAGTTCCCGGTGAAGGCGCTGACCGATGCGGTGGACGCGGGCAATGTCGATGGCAACTACATCGCACTGCGCCAGGGCCGCTACAACATCGTCGCGCATGGCGACGACGGCATCGCCGATGGCGCAGAAATTTTGGCGGCCAAGGTTGCCGGCAGCGATTTCCGGGTGGTTGCGGCTGCGCCCGATCGCCATCCCGGCCCGTTCGGCCTGGGTGCGATCAGCTGCCTGATCGCCGCCGCCGTTTTCGGTGCGCTGGCGCTCGCTGCGTGGGTGGCCTGGCGGCGACTGGACCCGGCAAACGCCGTCCACGTCGACCTGGCCGATGAGCCAACACTGGCGCAATCGCTGGCGCAGGCGCCGATGGTGCGTGAGAAAGCCCGGCTGGACATCCAGGACGCCCCCAAGGCGGCGCCGGTCGCCATCGACCGCGGCATCTTCCGTGCATACGACATCCGTGGCGTGGTCGGGCAGTCGCTGGATATCGGCGTGGCCGAACTGATCGGCCACGCCATCGGCTCCTCGCTGCAGGACCAGGGACTGCAGGACATCGTGGTCGGCCGTGATGGACGCCTGTCCGGCCCGGACATGGTGGGCGGCCTGATCGAAGGCCTGCGCACGGCGGGCTGCAACGTCATCGACATCGGCCTAGCCCCGACGCCGCTGATCTATTTCGCCGCCTACCATTTGCGCACCGGCAGTGCGGTGGCGGTGACCGGCAGCCACAACCCGCCGGACTACAACGGCTTCAAGATCGTGGTCGGCGGCGAGACCCTGTCGGGCGATGCGATCACCGATCTGTACGCGCGCATTGCCGACAACCGGCTGCGCACCGCCCCCGCACCTGGCACCTTGCAGCACCGCGATGTCAGTGATGATTACGTCGCCCGCATCGCATCGGACGTGCAGATCGACCGCCGCCTGCGCGTGGTGGTGGATGCGGGCAACGGTGCCGCCGGTGAACTTGGCCCGCGCGTGCTGGAGGCGATCGGCGCCGAAGTCACGCCGTTGTTCTGCGAGATCGACGGCAATTTCCCCAATCACCATCCCGACCCCAGCGACCCGCGCAACCTCGAAGACCTCAAGCAGATGGTGCAGCGCCTCGATGCCGACCTCGGCATCGCCTTCGATGGCGACGGCGATCGCCTCGGCGTGATCACGCGCAATGGCGCCAACATCTACCCGGACCGGATGCTGATGTTGTTCGCAGGTGATGTGCTCGAGCGCAATCCGGGGGCGGTGATCGTCTATGACGTCAAATGCACCGGTGCGTTGTCGCCATACATCCTGCGCCATGGCGGCAGCCCGTTGATGTGGAAGACCGGGCACTCGCTGATCAAGGCCAAGATGCGCGAGACCGATGCCGAACTCGCCGGCGAAATGAGCGGCCACTTCTTCTTCAAGGAGCGCTGGTACGGCTTCGACGACGGCATCTATTCCGCTGCGCGCCTGCTGGAAATCCTGGCCGGCCGCAGTGAAACGCCCGACGAAGTGTTCGCGTCGCTGCCGGATGCGATATCGACGCCAGAATTGAAAATCGAGATCGGCGACCCGCACGCGTTCATCGCACGCTTCGTTGCGCAGAGCGCATTCGAGGACGGACGGATCTCCACCATCGACGGTCTGCGCGCCGACTGGAAGGACGGCTGGGGCCTGGTGCGCGCGTCCAACACCACTTCGGTTCTGGTGCTGCGTTTCGAGGCGACCAACGCCGAGGCGCTGCTGCGGATCCAGGAGATGTTCCGCGAGCGATTGCTGGCGATCGATCCGGGGCTCGCTTTGCCGTTTTGATTGTCGGCGCACGAGGTCGCGCGACCACAGCGTCCGACACGCACAAACAGTAGGCTGGTTTGGTTTTATCAACCCGGCAACGTAAAGCAGAAACGCCGGGTTGGTAGAACGAACCCAGCCTACGTCGCTGCGATCTCTACACCTGTCGTTTTACTCAACGTCGCCCGGATAAGCACACCGCAGCCGGGAGTCTCCACGCTGATCGCTATCTAGCTGGGAGCGGCCTTTGCAGCAGCGGCGATCACTCCGCCGGGATCGTGCCGGGTTCTTGCGCGACTTCCGCAACCTTCGGCGCCTTCATCGCACGGTAGCGCCGCACGGCGCTTTGCAGTTCCGCGTCGATGCCGGCGCGGGCCACGTGCTGCTGTTGATAGTTTGCTTGCAGGGCCACGAACTCCACGCGCTGCATGCCGATGTTGTCGGCCAGCATCTTCGGGATCTTCTCGCCCGCCAACTCGTGTTCGTTGGCTTGGTCGAGCAGCCGCAACAGGCTCTGGCGCAGGTTGCCCAAGGCCATTTTGGACGACTTCATCGACTCGTTGACCAAGTCGTAGCGAAGGCGGTACGCACGTCTGAGCTCCTCTTCGGTCTCATAGGAATCGGCCAGCGCAATGTCGCGGCGCTCCATGGCGGCCTTGGATTCCGCCTCCGCGGCGAGGCGCTTGTTCTCGATCGCGCGCACGGCACGTTCTTCCGCGGTCAGTGAGCGATCCAGCTGGCCCGAGCGCATGCCGCTGCGCGAGCTGATTTCGGTACGTGCGCGATCGACTGCTTCCGGGGGCAGCGAGTCGCCGCACACCTTGCGTCCGTTTTCGGTCCAGCAATAAAGCTTCTTGCCGGGCGCCTTGTCCTGCGCAGCTGCGCCAGACATGCAGGCGATCAGCGTGGCGCCGGCCAGTGTTGCCAGGATCTTGCGCATGTCGGCCCCCCGTCGTGAATTTGCATGGCTCATTTGTCACAACCCAAGCAAGAGTCGGGCCAGCTCAGGCGATGCCACCGCCGTAGGTCTGGCGATAGGCCAGCAAACGCTCGCGCTGGCTTGCGAGCGCCACATCCTTGCCGGCGTAGTCGAGCAGGTCGCCGAGCGTGGCCACCACGATGACCGGCAAGCGCTGCTCGATCGCGACAGTTTCTGTCGCCGAGCGACGCGATACGGCAGGGTCCACGGCCTCCTGCCGGTCGAGCGCAATGACGATGCCTGCCGGTGTGCCGCCCGCCTTGCGGATGAGCGCCAGCGCTTCGCGGATTGCGGTGCCGGCCGTGATCACGTCGTCGACGATCAACACGCGTTGGCCGGCCAGGGAGGCGCCGATCAGCGTGCCGCCTTCGCCATGGGCCTTGGCCTCCTTGCGGTTGAACGCCAGCGGCAAGTCGCGGCCGCGGCGTGCGAACTCGCAGGCCAGCGCGGTCGCCAATGGAATGCCCTTGTAGGCCGGGCCGAACAGCAGGTCGAACTCGACATCGGCCTGCTCGATGGCATCGGCGTAGCACCCCGCCAGTTCGGCCAGGCGCGTGCCCGAGTCGAAACGTCCGGCGTCGAAGAAGTAAGGACTCACGCGTCCGGATTTCAATGTGAATTCGCCAAACCGCAACGCGTCCGCGCGCAGTGCAAGTTCCAGGAAGCGGCGACGATGTTCAAGCATGCCGCGATTGTCCCACGCGCTTGCCAAGCGCATGCAGCATCACATGCTGCGGCCCGGCGCTGCCACCTGCGAACAACTCGCCGGTGTCGATGAACCCCGCGTTGCGATAGGTCGATACGGCTAGTCGGTTGCTGCAGTTCACCGCCAGCACCACCAGCCGTCGATCGGGATGCCGATGTCGCAGGTCGCTGCACATGGCCAGCGCGGCGCGCGTGCCGAATCCGCGCCCCTGGAATTGCCGGCCGATGGCGAATGCGCGCACGGCCACGCTGGATGCGCCGAGCGTTCGGCCGATCACGGCGCGCGGCGCGAAGTCGAGACGATAGAGGCCGATCACATCCTCGTCGGCCACCACCACCATCGCTTCGCTTAGCGGATCGCGCAGCGCGTCCTCAAGGTTGAAGGCGAAATTGCCAACGTACTTCACTTGCTCTGGCGCCACGCGCAGCGCACGCACCTGTGCAGCCAACTCAGGCGTTGCCAGGGTGACGCGCAGAACGGGCACGGCGTTCATCGTCGAATGATAGCGGCGACTTGCGTGCAGGCGGAATCCGTTACCCTTCGGTAGCTGGCAGCCGATCACATGATTGCTTCGTCATCCCGACCCCGGATTCCCATGCGCATCATCAGTTTCAACGCCAACGGCCTGCGATCCGCGGCCAGCAAGGGGTTCTTCGACTGGTTCGTCCAGCAGCGGGCCGATGTGTTGTGCGTGCAGGAGACGAAGGCGCAGGAGCACCAGCTCGCCGGCGATGCCTTCCTGCCGAAAGGGTACAAGGCGTGGTTTCGCGATGCGACCACCAAGAAGGGTTACAGCGGCGTCGCCATCTACAGCAAGCGCGAACCAGATGAAGTGCGCACGACTCTGGGCTGGAAGGCGTTCGATGAAGAAGGCCGGTACCTTGAAGCGCGTTTTGGCAACTTGAGCGTGGTGTCGTTCTACATCCCGTCGGGTTCGTCGGGCGAGTTGCGGCAGGGCTTCAAGTTCGAGGTGATGGCATGGTTGCAGCCGATCCTTGACGAGTGGCTGTGCAGCGGCCGCGACTACGTATTGTGCGGCGACTGGAACATCGTGCGCTCCCGCATGGACATCAGGAACTGGTCGTCCAACCAGAAAAATTCCGGCTGCCTGCCCGTCGAACGCGAGTGGATGAACAACGTCTGCGCGGACAGTCCTGATGAAGGCCGCAGCGGCTGGGTGGATGCATATCGCGCGTTGAATGCCGAAGGTCAGGACTACACCTGGTGGAGCAATCGCGGCGCCGCGCGTGCCAACAATGTCGGTTGGCGCATCGATTATCAATTCGTGACGCCAACGCTGCTGGACAAGTTGAAGTCCTGCGCAATTTTTCCCGAGCCGCGTTTCTCCGATCACGCCCCGTTTGCCGTGGACTATGCGCTATGACATTAAACGTGAGCGCAGCGTCTGTGCCGCAAAGCACCTTCGCACGGATACATCGTTTGGTGATGGTGCTGATTCTCGGCTTCGCGTCAGGCCTTCCCCTGGCCTTGACCGGTGGTGCGATGCAGGCATGGCTGACGCTCGAAGGCCTGGATCTGGTCACGCTTGGGTTCCTCGCCTTGATTGGCGTGCCTTACACATTCAAGTTCCTGTGGGCGCCGCTTATCGACCGTTTCGAAGTGCCGTTCCTTGGCCGACGGCGTGGCTGGATCGTGTTGATCCAGTTTGCGATCGCCGGCGTGCTGCTATGGATGGCGAGTGTTTCGCCGGCACACAACACGTTGATGTTTGCGGTCGTCGCGGTGCTGGTCGCTTTTCTGTCTGCATCCCTGGACATCGTTATCGACGCGTATCGCACCGATGTGCTCGCGCCCAGCGAGCGCGGTTTGGGCGGTTCGCTGTCGGTGCTCGGCTATCGCCTTGCGATGGTGCTGTCGGGCGGCATCGCGCTGGTATGGGCTGATCAATGGGGTAGCTGGCCACAGGTCTACCGTGTGATGGCTGCTTTGATGGCTGGCAGTGCAGTGATCTCACTCATCGCGCTTCCGCGGTTGGGGAAACAATTCCAGGCTCCCACGACAGCCGCGTCCAAGGACTTGCTGGGCTTCGTCGGCTTGATCGTCGGCGTCGTTGTTGGCGCGTATGCGGCACGGATGCTGTTGACTTTGCTCGGGTTCGATCTCGCTACCGAGGATCGCTGGGCGCGCCTTGGCTTCCTGGTCGTCCAGATCGCCGCAGCGATGTCGCTTGGCCTGTGGATGGCGAAACGCATCGGCTTCGAGACACTTAACCGCTCGCTGGAAAGTTACTTTTCGATGCGCGGCGCTTGGGCGTTTCTTGCCCTGGTGGTGCTTTACAAGATCGGCGACGCCTTTGCCTTGAGTCTTTCGACACCATTCCTGATCAAGGGCGTCGGATTCACTCAGACCGAAGTAGGACTTGCAAACAAGACCGTGGGTCTGTTGATGACGATCGTCGGCGCGATAGTCGGCGGATTGGTTCTGCTGCGCGTACGGCTGTCGAGCGCGTTGATTGGGTTCGGTGTGTTGCAGCTGGTTTCCAATCTCGGCTATTACGCGCTGGCGGTGCTCGGCGCCGGCGCGCATGGCTCGATGTTGTTGCCCGCGTTCGACCTGTTCGTTGTCCGCCTGCCGGAGCCAACGTCGATAGACACGCTTCTGCTAGTTGCACTGTCTCTAGACAATTTCGCCGGTGGCATGGGTACTGCCGCATTGGTTGCGTTGTTGATGAGTCTGTGCGGCGCACGTTTTTCCGCAACGCACTATGCGCTGCTGTCGGCGTTTGCATCGCTTGGGCGCGTGTTTATCGGCCCCCTTGCGGGTGTTCTGGCCGAGGAGTTTGGCTGGCCGACGTTCTTCCTGGTTTCTCTAGTGGTCGGGGTGCCGGGGTTGTGGATGGCCTATCGGCTGCGACAGGAAGTCGATGCGAAATACGTGAAAGACGCAGCTCCGGCAGCGGCCACGTAACGAGGCATCTGTAGGTGCGAATTGATTCGCACGCTTTAGAGGAGGCGGGTAAAGCGTGCGAATCAATTCGCACCCACAAGATGGTATGTGGCTCCCTACTCCTACGCCGGGTAAATCGCACCGAGTACACGCGAACCTTTTGCGCCAGTGACGGTTGGCAAGTTGCCTGGCCGTCCCGCCACCGTTTCGCGCGCCAGCCAGGCGAAGCCCATCGCTTCGACGAAGTCGGGATCGAGTCCATGCGACGCGGTCGATTCGACGATCACATCAGGCAAGCGCGCGCCAATGCGCTCCAGCAGCAGCGGATTGTGTACGCCGCCGCCGCAGACCAGGACGCGGCTCGTGGTTGGTTGCGTCATGAGCAAGGCATTGGCGACCGTCGCCGCGCTTAACTCAAGCAGTGTGGCTTGCACGTCCGCAGCGTCGAGCGCGGTGTCATCGAGTTGTGTTTGCACCCAATCCAGATGAAATTGTTCGCGGCCGGTACTTTTCGGAGGCGGCAATGCGAACCATGGATCGTCGAGCAGACATGTGAGCAATGCCGTATTGATGCGGCCGCGCGCGGCAAACGCACCACCCGCGTCGAACGCCTGTCCGCTATGCCGCTGGCACCACGCATCGAGCAAGGCATTCGCCGGGCCGGTATCGAAGCCGCGCACATCACCGGCGCGCGGCAACAAGGTGAAGTTGGCGATGCCGCCCAGGTTCAACACCGCGCGATCTTCATCCTGCGAATGCAGCATCGCGGCATGGAAGGCCGGCATCAGCGGTGCGCCGTGGCCGCCAGCGGCGACATCGCGCCGACGGAAATCGGCAACGGTGGTCATGCCGCTGCGCTCGGCGATGACATTGCCATCGCCGAGTTGCCAGGAGAAGGGATGTTTCGCTTCCGGACGATGCCGCACGGTCTGTCCGTGCGAACCGAGTGCACGCACGCGTTCGCGTCCAACACCTGCTTCGTCAAGCAACTGTGTCGCTGCATCGGCGAATGCCTGCGCGACCTGCACATCAAGCGCGCCCAGTTCATCCAGCGAGGTCGCCTCGCCACCCTGTCCAAGCGCGACCAGCCGTGCACGCACCGCGTCATCCCACGAATAGGTGCGGCCGTGGACGAGCTGGCAGGTGGCCTGTGCATCGGTGGAATCGAAGTGCACCAGCGCGGCGTCGATGCCGTCGGCGCTGGTGCCCGAAATCAGTCCGAGATAGAGCTCGTCGGAAGCGTGCTCGCCATCGGGAGCTGGCCCGGCCGCCACTGCGGCCACCCTGTCAGCCCTTCTTGCCGGCTTTCGCC
>JAYTAY010000037.1:0-2208 GCA_043737255.1 Luteimonas sp. | reverse complement strand
GCGCGGTCAAGGTGGACAGCCCGCAGCCGTCGACCAATCAAGTGGTGATGGCCACCGAACAGCTGAATGTATTCCCCGATGCAAAGCGCGCCACGTCTCCTGTTGTGGTGACCGTCACCCAGCCCGGCTCTACAATGCGGGGCCATGGCATGCAGGTCGATATGGCCAGCAAACGCTACGAACTCTCGTCGAAGGTAAGCACTCGTTATGACCCCTCGTCGCGCCGCTAGGTTTTTCCTGATGGTTGCCGTCGTGCTGTGCGCCGGCGTTCTTTCCACAAGCGGGGCCTGGGCACGCTCGTCCGATCGCAACCAGCCGATGGATGTCGATGCCGGCAAACAGACGGGCGCGCTGGACGATCGCACGCCCACCGTGCTGTCCGGCGGCGTCACCATCACCCAGGGCACGCTCAACATCAGCTCGAGCACCGCAACCATCAGCGCCCGCAACGGCGAGATCAGCCGCGCCGTGTTCAATGGCGCGCCGGTCAAGATGTCGCAGCAGATGGACGATGGCACGCCGATGAATGCGAGCGCGAGCAAAGTCGATTACGACATGAGCACCGAAACCGTGATCTTCACTGGCAACGTGCAGATCGCGCAGCCGCGCGGCACCATGAGTGGACAGCGCGTGGTCTACAACATGAAGAGCGGTCAGGTGCAAAGCGGCGGAGAAGGCGCGGGCCGCGTCAAGATGCGCATACTGCCCAAGTCCGCACAGGGAGGGAACTGATGCTGGTCGCGCGTGGTTTGCGCAAGACCTATCGCTCGCGCGAAGTCGTCCGTGACTTCGAGCTGTCACTCGATGCCGGCGAAGTCGTCGGACTGCTCGGCCCCAACGGCGCTGGCAAGACCACCTGCTTCTACATGATCGTCGGGCTGGTGCCTGCGGATGCGGGCGAAATTGTCCTCGACGGCCGCGATATCACTTCCGAACCGATGTACAAGCGCGCCAAGCTCGGTGTGGGCTATTTGCCGCAGGAGCCTTCGGTGTTTCGCAAGCTGAGCGTCGCCGACAACCTGCGGCTGGTGCTCGAATTGCGCCCGGACCTGGACCGCGCCGGCCGTCAGCGCGAGCTGGACAGCCTGATGGATGAGTTGCAGGTCGCACATGTCGCCGACCAGATCGGCGCCAGTCTCTCCGGTGGTGAACGCCGCCGCGTCGAAATCGCCCGCGCACTTGCCGCAAAACCCCGGCTGATGCTGCTGGACGAGCCGTTTGCCGGCGTTGACCCGATCTCGGTCGGCGAAATCCAGCGCATCGTGCGCCATCTCAAAAGTCGCGGGATCGGCGTACTGATCACCGATCACAACGTTCGCGAAACACTCGGAATCTGCGATCGCGCGTATATTCTCAATGAAGGTAGCGTGCTCGCGCAGGGGGCTCCGGACGCGCTGCTCGCCAATCCCGATGTCCGTCGCGTCTACCTCGGCGAAAGTTTCCGCCTGTAACGCACGGCCGCCGGCCGCGCCCGGTTGCGTTGTTTCGATACGGACATGAAGCCCCGACTCCAGACCTCGCTGTCACACCAACTGGTCATGACGCCGCAACTGCGTCAGGCGATCCAGTTGTTGCAGATGTCATCGGCGGAACTCGAAGCAGAAATCACCGCTGCCATCGAGAGCAATCCGCTGCTGGAGTGGGTGGAAGACTCCGCGCCGTTGCATGTCCCTTCCGCCAACGGCGCCAGCCATGACAACAGCGACGGAAGCGCGACCCACGCGGAGCCTGGGAACGATGGTCACACCAGTGGCGATGACCGCTGGGTTGCGGGTGAGGAACCGTGGTACCAGCGCAACGGACCCGCAGCGGACAGCGATGATGATGGCGATGACGCCGGTGATCGCGTCGCCAGCGTGGATTCGTTGAAGGATCACCTGTTGTGGCAACTACACCTGTCGCACCTTTCGGGGACAGATCGCCGCATTGGCGTGGCGTTGATCGATGCGATCGACGACGACGGCTACCTGCGCGAATCCATCGAAGCCATCATCGAGGCACTGCGTCCCGAGGTCGAGGCCGCCGGCGACGAGATCCTGACGGTACTGCACCAGATCCAACACTTCGATCCGGTCGGTGTCGGCGCACGTTCGCTCGGCGAGTGCCTGAGCGTGCAACTGTCACTGCTGCCCGACGAAACACCACTCAGGGCGCTGGCGCAACGAATTTGTTCCGGGTCGATCGAACGCTTACCGCGCATCGGCGTCA
>JAYTAY010000036.1:0-11890 GCA_043737255.1 Luteimonas sp. | reverse complement strand
ACGACCTGTACATGGCCGACGGCATCACCCGCATGGAGACGGCACAGATTCCCCTGTTCCGCGCCTTCAACGGCGAACAGGTCAGCAACCTGGAATTGGTGATCGCACCCAAAGCCGGTCCGCGCCGGGTTCTGGTGTGCAACGGGCGCGCGCTGATCAATCGCGCGGGCGACAAAGTGGGTGCGGTCGTCGCCATGCATGACATCACAGAGCGCAAGTTGATCGAAACCGAGCTCAGGGAAAGCCGCAGCCGCCTGGCGGAAGCGCAGCACATTGCGCAGGTAGGCAGCTGGGAATGGGATATCGATGCCGATCGAATACGGTGGTCCGACGAGTTGTATCGCATGTACGGCCTGGAGCCCCAGCAGTTCGAGGCCACCTACGCCGGCTTTCTCGACCGGGTCCATCCCGACGACCGCGAGCATGTCATGCATGCGATCGAAACCGCGTTCGCCTTGCGGCAGTCTTTTGAGTTCGAGCACCGCATCGTTCGTACGGATGGCTCCGTGCGCGCGATGCTGGGACGCGGACAGCTCGTGACGGACGCGGCGGGCCGGGCCATTCGCATGATGGGTTCAGGCCAAGACATCACCGAACGCAAGCAGGCCGAGCAACACCTGCAACGGCTGGCTCATTTCGATGCGTTGACGGGACTGCCGAACCGGCGCCTGTTCCAGGACTCGCTGAAGAGTGCGATGGGGCAGGCCGACGCGCAGGACTGGCTGGTATTCCTGTTCCTGCTGGACCTGGACAACTTCAAGGACATCAACGACAGCCTCGGCCATGCGGTCGGCGATGAGTTGCTGCGCCAGGTTGGCCAGCGCCTGCTGGGCTTCCTGCGGGTGCGCGACACGGTGGCGCGACTGGGCGGTGACGAGTTCGGCGTGATCCTGCTCACGCCCAGCGACCCGCAGCTTGCGGTGGTCGTCGCCGACAAGATCCAGGCCGTGATGCGGGCGCCGTTCGAGCTGGAAGGGCACACGGTGCGCAGTACGGTCAGCATCGGCATCACCGTATATCCGACCGACACTGCCGACGTACACAGCATGGTGCGTTATGCCGATCTGGCGATGTACGAAGCCAAGCAGGCGGGCCGCAACGCCTATCGCTTCTATACGGAGGCGATGAACCTGCGCGCGCACGAAAAACGCGAGCTCGAATCAGCGTTGCGCGAGGCGCTCGCTCGCGATGAGTTCGTGCTGTATTACCAGCCGAAAGTCAGCCTGCGCAGCGGCCGCTGGACCGGCGTGGAAGCGTTGCTGCGCTGGCATCGTCCTGGGCACGGGATGGTGGCGCCGGGAGAGTTCATCCCGGCGCTGGAGAATTCCGGCCTGATCGTGCCGGTGGGAGCCTGGGTGGTCAACGCCGCTTGCCGGCAGCTCAGCGACTGGCGACAGGCGGGCCTGGAACCATTGCCGATCGCGGTCAACGTATCGGCCCACCAGATGGCGCCCAACAAATTGGTCAGGCCATCGCACGGATCCGTCGCGGAGACAAGCAGCGATCCCGACGCGAACACACTGTGGGCATCCACGGCCGCCTGCTTGAGCAGGTTCGAAGTGGCGACCGGCCAGCTCGAATTCGAGTTGACCGAAAGTGCCCTGATGGAGGATGCCGAACACAGCGCTGACATCCTGCGGAAGCTCAAGAGCCTGGGCGTCCATGTGTCCATCGACGATTTCGGCACCGGGTATTCCAGCCTGGCTTACCTGCGCCGCTTTCCATTGGATGCGGTCAAGATAGACGGCAGTTTCATTCGCGACCTCACCAGCAATGCCGAGGATGCGTCGATCACCCTGGCCATCATCGGCATGGCGCACCGGCTCAACCTCAAGGTGATCGCCGAGTGCGTGGAAACCGCCGAACAACTGGAGTTCCTGCGCGCGAACGGTTGCGATCAGGCGCAGGGCTATTACCTTGCCCGGCCGATGCCAGCGCAGGAAGTGGAGCAGCTGTGGCAGGCATCGGGCGGGATCGTGCCCGGTTTGTCGTTGTAACCTGCGGGCACGCGGAAAACGTATCGGCGTTGCTTGTCATGCGCAGGAACGGTGCGCTTCCACTACGCAGCGTTTTGCGAACGGTTTGCTTGTTCAAGCCTGCCTGATCAGATCCGCTGCGCGTTCCGCGATCATGATCGTCGGCGCGTTGGTGTTGCCGGTGGGCAGGGACGGCATCACCGACGCATCCACCACGCGCAAACCCTCGACGCCGCGCACGCGCAGTTGCGGATCGACCACCGCGGCTTCATCACTGCCCATGCGACAGGTGCCGACCGGGTGATAGACGGTTTCGGCCTTGGCCCGGATGAATTCGATCAGCTCCGCATCCGACAGGTCATTTGCAGTTGGAAAGATTGGCGCGCCGCGATAAGGATCCAGCGCTTTCTGTGCGAACAGCTCGCGTGAAAGCTTGGCGCATTCGACCATCATCTTCAGGTCGAAACCCTCGGCATCGCTCAGGTAATTCGCCTCGATCCGCGCCTTGTCACTGGCGCGGTTGCTGACCAGTGATACACGCCCGCGGCTACGTGGATGCAGGAAGCAGGCGTGCAGCGTGTAGCCGTCGCCTTTCAGGCGATGACGGCCGTGGTCATTGAGCATCGCCGGAACGAAATGCAGCTGGATGTCGGCGCGATCATCCGGTGCCAACCGCGAGCGCACGAAGCCGCCTGCCTCGGCGATATTGCTGCTGCCCGGGCCGCTGTGGCCACGCAGGTAATAGTCGAACGCGATCTTCAGATCTCCGAGGCGGTCGTAGGTGACGCGTTGCGTGGAATGCTGCAGCGTGCAGATGTCGAGATGGTCCTGCAGGTTCTGACCGACATTGGCCGAATCGGCGACGACATCGATCCGATGCCTGCGTAAATCCGCGGCCGGGCCGATCCCGGACAACAGCAACAACTGCGGCGAATTGATCGCGCCGCCGCACAGGATCACTTCGCGCGCGGCCTGCTGATGCAAGGCCTTGCCGAAGGCCGAATACATCACGCCATTCGCGCGTCGGCCTGTAGGCGATATGCCATCGAAGGTAACGCGGCTGACCAGCGCACCGGTGTGGATGGTGAGATTCGGCCGCTTGCGCACTGGCGCCAGGTATGCCACTGCGCTGGAACAACGTGCGCCATTTTTCTGCGTAACCTGGTACAGCCCGACGCCCTGTTGCTGCGGACCGTTGAAGTCCGAGTTGTGTGCAAAGCCAGCCTGTTGCCCCGCCTCGATGAAGGCATGCGACAACGGATTGACGTAGCGCAGGTCCGACACGCCGAGCGGGCCATCACCGCCATGCAGCGCATCGCCGCCGCGGCTGTTGCCTTCGCTGCGCTTGAAATACGGCAGCACCGTGTTCCAGTCCCAACCGCTCGCGCCGTGCGCCGCCCAATCGTCGTAGTCGCCTGCGACGCCGCGGATGTAGCACATCGCATTGATCGAACTGGAGCCGCCGAGCACCTTGCCGCGCGGCCACCACAATGTGCGGTTGTTGAGCTGCGGCTCGGGCGCGGTGTCGTAGTTCCAGTTGACGCCCTTGTGGCCGACCAGTTTGGCCAGGCCCGCGGGCATGTGGATTAAGGGATGCCAGTCGCGCGGCCCGGCTTCGAGCAGCAGCACCTTGACGTCGGGATCTTCACTGAGCCGGTTGGCGAGCACGCAGCCGGCCGAACCTGCGCCGATGATGATGTAGTCGTACACATGCAGTCCCGCGGATCAGGTTGCACGAAACTATGCCGCATGCCTGGAGCAAATGCTCTGCATGCCTGCCCTTGCTTTTTAAGAGCAGCGCTTGCTCCGCTGCTCTTTGGCTTGATTCGCTTTCGTAGGAGCGGCTTCAGCCGCGAGCTCTTTGGCATTCGCGCGTCTGTGTGAAAAGATCGCGACTGAAGCCGCTCCTGCGAAGAGCCGAAGCGACCCGGCAAGTTCCGCTCTACAGAAGCGATGGCGGTTGCCATGGCCATCGGCTACCGTGCGCGAATGACAGACAGCACCAGCGGACGTGTGGATACGAGGCGAGTGCATAGCGGTGAGTGGCGGGCGGTCGCGTTGTCGTTCGTCTATTTTTTCTGCGTGCTTGCCGCCTACTACATGATCCGCCCGGTACGCGACCAGCTCAGCGCCGCCGTCGGCTCCACGCAGCTGCCGTGGTTCTATGCCGCGACCTTCATCGCGACGCTGCTGCTCACACCGGTGTTCGCGTGGCTGGTGGCGCGCTATCCGCGGCGGATCGTGGTACCGGTGGTGTATGGATTCTTCATCGCCTGCCTGCTGGCGTTCGTGCCATTGTTCACTGCAGCCGGCATGCTCAGCCCGCGCACGCTCGGCACGGTGTTCTTCGTCTGGATCAGCGTATTCAACCTGTTCGTGGTCTCGGTATTCTGGAGTTTCATGGCCGATATCTGGGACGAGGCGCAAGCGCGACGGCTGTTCCCGATCATCGCCATCGCCGGTACCGCCGGTGCGATTGCCGGCCCGATATTGACGCGCTTGCTGGTTGGCGTGATCGGCGTGGCGCCGCTGCTGGTGGTGTCCGCGGCGTTGCTCGGGGTCGGACTATTGTGTGTGGAAGGGTTGATCCGCTGGGCACGCACGCATGGCACGCGCCGGCATGACGCCGCGCATGAGGCAGCAGTGGGCGGCAGCATGTTCGACGGCATCAAGCAGGTCTTCGCCAATCCTTTCATGCGCAGCATGGCAATGCTGATGCTGCTGGGCGACTGCATCGGCACGGTGAACTACGCGCTGGTCGTCGACTATTCCGGCGCGACATTCACCGATGCGATTTCGCGCACACAGTTTGCCGCCAACCTCGATCTCGCTGCCAACCTGCTCGCGGGACTCGCGCAACTGACGCTGGCACGCTGGATGCTGGTGCGTTATGGCGCCGGTGCAGTCATTGCATTCTGGGCGACAACGACTGTGGCGGTGATGCTGCTGGTGATTGTTTCGTCCAACCCTTACGCACCGGTCGTTGCCGGCATGCCGATGGTCGCGATTGCGTTGATCGTCAGCCGCGGCTTTGCGTACGGCATGCTCGGTCCGGCGCGCGAAAGCCTGTTTACCCGCGTGCCGCGGGAGCTTCGCTACAAGGGCAAGAATGCCGTCGACACGGCCGTGTGGCGGTTCGGCGATCTCGCGACCTCACTCGGAATCAACGCGGTGCGGTCGGTCGGCGTGCTGGTGGGCGGGCTTGCGGCAATCAATGTCGTCGCGGCTACATTATCGGGAGTCATTGGTTGGACATTGGCGCGCAGGGTCCAGCGCGAGAATGCGCCAGCGGATGTTGTCGCGTCCCGCTCGGCGTAGACCGCGCCTGCCAAGCCTGTTGCATCAAGGCGGCTGCATGTAGGAGCGCATCTGGGCGCAGCTTGTACTTCGCGCCGACATCACCATGAAACGTGAAACTCGGTGCCTGATGCCATGTGCGTAAACAGGGAACATTGCGGATGAAGTGGTGGACCAAGACACGCGCGCGACGCAATGGACTGCAATGGGCCGTTCGTTTTTTTGCACTGACGTGGTTGTTTGTCCTGTTGTGGGGTTTTGTTATCGAGCCAAGCCGGCTGGTCGAGCGCGATCAGACACTGGTGCTGCCCAACTGGTCACAACCCTGCGATGGCTTGCGACTGGATGCCATCTCCGACACCCATACCGGCTCACCACGCAATGGCGTCGACAACCTCGATCGCGTCGTGCAACGGCTGATTGCCAGCGACTCGCAAGCCGTGTTGATGACCGGCGACTACGTGATCCTCAGCGTGTTTCTGGGCACTTTCATCCCTCCCGAAATCATCGCCGAACATCTCAAGCCGCTGACTGCGCGCAAGCCGGTGTATGCCGTGCTGGGGAACCATGATTGGTGGAAGGATGGTGGGCGCGTGCGTCGCGCACTTGAAAGCGCAGGCGTGGTGATGCTCGACAACCGTGCGCAGGCGGTGACCTTTGGTGGATGCCGCGTGTGGCTGGTGGGCATCGGCGACTTGCTCGAAGGCAAGCCGGATATCGCCAAGGCGTTCTCGATGGTGACCGATGCCGCGCCTGTACTTGTATTGACGCACGAGCCCGACCTGTTGCCGCGGATACCCGATCGCGCCGCACTGACAATCGCCGGTCACACACATGGCGGGCAGATCGATCCGTGGCCCTATCGCCGCAATCCTGCATCCTTCGTGCTGGGCTCGCCGCGGCTGAAATGGCACATCGAAGACCAAGGTCGCCACCTGTTTGTTTCGCCGGGCATCGGCACCAGCATCCTGCCGATGCGGCTTGGCGTGCCGCCCGAAATTTCGCGGCTGACATTGCGCGGCGAACCCTCAAGCCGCAGGCTGCACCCATACAGAAAGGAGATTGGCGTCATGTCGACAATCGCTATCGTCTCGATCGTGTTGGTCGCACTTCTGCACATTTATTTTCTGGTGCTGGAAATGTTCCTGTGGACCAGACCGCTGGGGCTGAAGACATTCCGGAATTCGGTCGAAAAGGCCGAGATGACCAAGGTGCTCGCTGCGAACCAAGGCTTGTACAACGGCTTTCTTGCGGCAGGTCTGCTGTGGTCTGTAGCAACCTCGCAGATCAATGTCGCGCTGTTCTTCCTCGGCTGCGTGGTGATCGCCGGTCTTTACGGTGCAGTGACGGTGAGTCGGAGAATCTTCTTCATTCAAGCGCTGCCAGCGTTGCTGGCCATCGCGGCTGTGATGTATCGCTGACGCGCGCCGTTTTAGCGATCGATCGGAAGTTCTCGCAAACACCGCAGCGGTATGTCATCGATGCGCTGGCCCAGCAGTCGAACTGCGGATCACGCTCCTGGCTAGGCGCGGGGGAGTCGCGCCTCACCGAAGGCGCTGCAACTGACGCCCGAACGATGAATCTCTACAGCGTCGACCACGTGCGTTTGCAAAGGCGCCTGATGGGCGCGATGAGGCGTAGCGGAAGGCCCAGCGCGCCCAAGGAGCGCTCCTGCAGTACAAAATTTGATCGTTCGTGATTTGGTAGAACGATACGAAACAAGGTGTAAGTCCTCCCTGGCACTCAGGGGAGGAAGATTGACGTTCAGGCGGCTGCGCGTGCCGCATTCGACAAGGGTTGGTCGTAGTACGACGCCGCCCGCAATTCGTGCACGTCAAAGTCGTCGACGTTGATTGCATCCAGCGTGATCGCACGTAGCTCTTCGAGCTGCGCGCGTTCCTCGTTGGTGATCCAGCCTTCCTTGACGCCTTCATCGAGTTGCGAGACAAAATCCAGCGCTTCGATATCGCTGTTCTTCAGCGCCTTGAGGAACTTGCGTTCGACCGGATCGGCCAGGATCACCTTCGGCAGATAACTGTCGATGCGGCCGGCCGGATTGTTGGCGCACGGGGTCAGAAACACGCCATCGGCCATGCGCTCGCGTGCATCGCAGGGCGTCATCAACAGCGAAGCGGCGCGATGACCGAGACGATCACTCGGTGCCTGTGCACGACGACCCCACGGGAAGATCAACACCCACAACATCCAGCCCACCGGACGGATCGGGAAGTTGCGCAGTGCACCCGACAACGCCAGTTCGATCTTGTGCACGCCATCGTGGAAGGCCCACGCAAGCAGCGGCTGATCGCCTTCCGGGCAACCTTCGTCCTGGTAGCGCTTCAGCATCGCGCTGGCGATGTACAGCTGGCTGAGCACGTCGCCAAGACGGCCCGAGAGCGATTCCTTGAATTTCAGTTTGCCGCCGAGCAGCAACATCGACGTGTCGGCCATCAAGGCGAGATTGGCCGAGTAACGATCGAGCTTGCGGTAAAACCGCTGCGTGTAGTCGTCACCGGGCGCCTTGCCGATTTTCGCGGCGGTCAGGCCGTACCAGAGAGAACGCACGGCATTGGAAATCGCGAAACCGATGTGGCCGAACAGGTTCTTATCGAATTCCTCGAGTCCCGCCTGCGCATCGGGATTCTGCGCGGCGCGCATTTCCTTGAGCACCCACGGGTGGCAGAGGATCGCGCCTTGTCCAAAAATCAGCAGGCTGCGGGTCATGATGTTGGCGCCTTCGACCGTGATGCCGATCGGCGAGGCCTGCCAGCTGCGGCCGAGGTAATTCTTCGGCCCGAGGATGATGCCTTTGCCACCGTGCACGTCCATGACATCGCTGACCAGTTCGCGGCCCATCGTGGTGCAGTGGTACTTGGCGATGGCCGAGGGCACGGCGGGTTTTTCGCCGCGATCGACCGCCATGGCCGTGGCTTGTGCCACCGCACTGATCGCGTATGCCTTGCCCGCGATCCGAGCGAGCGCCTCCTCGACGCCTTCAAAGCGTCCGATCGACAACCCGAACTGCTTGCGGATGCGTGCATACGCGCCGCTTACCACCGCGCCGCTCTTGGCGCCGCCACTCGCCGTCGAGGGCAGGGTGATCGAGCGACCGATCGACAGGCAATCGTTGAGCATCAACCAGCCCTGGCCGGCGAAATCTTCGCCGCCGATCAGTTGCGAGAGTGGAATGAAGACGTTCTCGCCGCGCACAGGTCCGTTCTGGAACGGCGAGTTCAGCGGGAAGTGACGACGACCGACTTCGACGCCGGCGGTCTCGCGAGGCAACAACGCCAAGGTGATGCCGATGTCTTTGGTATCGCCGATCAATCCGTCGGGATCGTACATGCGGAACGCGAGGCCAATGATCGTTGCGACCGGGGCCAAGGTGATGTAGCGCTTGTCGAAGGTCAGCTTGATGCCGACCACGCGCGCGCCATTCCACTCGCCCTGGCAGACGATGCCGTAATCGGGGATGGAGGTCGCATCGGAGCCTGCGAACGGGCCGGTCAGTCCGAAGCACGGCACTTCGCGGCCATCGGCCAGACGCGGCAGGTAGTAGTCCTTTTGTTCCTGCGTGCCGTAGTGCATCAGCAACTCGCCCGGGCCCAATGAGTTCGGCACGCCAACGGTGGTGCTGACCACGGTCGAGATCGAGGCGATCTTCTGGATCACCTTGTGGTGCGCCAGCGCCGAGAAACCGAGGCCGCCGTATTCCTTGGGAATGATCATGCCAAAGAATTTGTTGCGCTTGACGAAGTCCCAGAGCTCTGGCGTCAGGTCGGCGTGGACGTGGGTGATCTCCCAGTCATTGATCATCCTGCACAGCGCTTCGCAGGGGCCATCAAGGAATGCTTGTTCCTCGGCAGTCAGCACGGGCTTGGGTTGCGACAGCAGCGCATTCCAGTCGGGTTTTCCGGAAAACAACTCGCCCTCGAAGCCCACCGAGCCCGACTCCAGCGCAATGCGCTCGGTCTGCGACAGCGGCGGCAGGATGTTGCGATAGAACTTCAACAGCGGGGCGGTGATGTAGGGCTTGCGCAGTTGCGGCAGCAGCAGCGGCACGGCGATCAGCGCGACGAGGAAGGCCGCGATGAGGGTCGCCGCAATGTTGGCGCCAAGTAACCAGCAGGCCACCAGCAACGTCACGGTCATTGCTGCCCAAACGGCGAGGCGCAGGCGGTGGTAGGCGGCAAACCCGCCGGCCAGCAGGAAAGCGATGAAAGGAATCGCGACGCTCATGGTGCTGCTCCGGCGAGCCGCTGGCCCGATCGAGATGTTTGAAGTCGAAGTCTGCGCTGCGGCTTGGGAGCCCATCAACGCCTTTCCATACGCTAAAGTATGGATAGCAGCAAAGCATGCTGTCAACTGCCCGCCTTGCATGCAGAAACGTCGATACTTTTCCTTGCTGCAGCGTATGGATACACTCGAGCCATGATGAAAGAGGCAAGCAAACAGGAGCGGATCGGTTTGGGGCGCAGCGGCCAGGAGCGTACCGGTCGATTGAGTGCCGAGGACTGGGCGCAAGCCGCGCTGGACATGATCGCGGAGCAAGGTGTGGCCGCCGTTGCGGTCGAACCCCTGGCGCGGCGACTGGGCGTGACCAAGGGCAGCTTCTACTGGCACTTCCCGTCGCGCGATGCGTTGCTGGCGGCGGCATTGGCCCGTTGGGAGCAGGTTGAACAGGAGATCGTGTTCGGCCAACTCGAAGCCGTCACCGACCCCCGTGATCGTTTGCGCACGCTGTTTCAGCTGGTCGCGCACGAGGCCAAGTCACACATTGTCTATAGCGAGCTGTTGAAAGCGCTCGATCACCCCGCGGTGCAACCGGTGATCGAGCGCGTTTCGCAGCGGCGCCTCGACTACCTCGCAGCCTCGTTTCGCCAAGCCGGCTTGAAAAGCCCCGAAGCCCAGCACCGGGCACGATTGGCCTACGCGGCTTACGTCGGTTTCCTGCAACTGAGGCTGCAACTACAGCAACCGCGCCTGCAGCACGACGAATACGAAGCCTATGTCGAACACGTCATGGCGACCCTGATTCCCACCGCCAAGATGGCATGAGGACCGATGTAATGAACGCCATCGCAAAAGACAATCAAGCGCCAACCACACTGGACGCGCTCAACGCCTGGGTTGCAGAGGTTGCGCGGCTGACGCAGCCCGCACGCCTCCATTGGTGCGACGGCAGCGACAGCGAGTACGCGGAGTTGATTGCGCAGATGCAAGCCGACGGCACCTTGCTGCCGCTCAATGCCGAAACGCATCCCGACAGCTGGTTGCACCGCTCCGATCCCGACGATGTCGCCCGCGTCGAGCACCTCACCTTCGTCTGCACGTCCGACCCGGACGACGCCGGTCCCAACAACCACTGGATGTCGCCTGCCGACGCGCACGCCAAGATGGACGGCTTGTTCGCCGGCTGCATGCGCGGCCGCACGCTGTACGTGGTTCCCTATTGCATGGGGCCGATCGATTCGCCGCTGGCGCGCTGCGGCGTAGAGATCACCGACTCGCCCTACGTGGTCGCCAACATGCGCATCATGACGCGCATGGGAGCGGCGGCGCTTGCGCGCATCGAGCGCGACGGCATGTTCGTGCACGGCCTGCATTCGATCGGCGAACTGGATCCCGAGCGACGTTTCATCATGCATTTCCCGGAAGAGCTTGCGATCAAGTCGTACGGGTCGGGCTACGGAGGCAACGCGCTGCTCGGCAAGAAATGCCACGCCTTGCGCATCGCCTCGCATCAGGCCCGCAAGGAAGGCTGGCTGGCCGAGCACATGCTGATCGTCGGCATCGAAAATCCGCAGGGTGAAATTCACTACATCGCTGCGGCGTTCCCTTCCGCGTGCGGCAAGACCAACCTGGCGATGCTGATTCCGCCGGAGAGCTATCGCGAAAAAGGCTGGAAAGTGTGGACCGTGGGCGATGACATCTGCTGGATGCGGCCCGGCGCCGATGGCCGCCTGTATGCGATCAATCCGGAAGCGGGGTTCTTCGGCGTCGCGCCCGGAACCTCATCCCAGTCGAACCCGAATGCGCTGGAATCGGTCCAGAGCAACACCATCTTCACCAACGTCGGCGTGACCGACGACAATCAGCCGTGGTGGGAAGGACTCGACGACCGCGTACCGGCGAAAGACTGGCAGGGACGCGACTACGACAAAGCCAACGGGCCGGCCGCGCATCCGAACTCACGCTTCACTGTCAGCGCCAGGCAATGCCCGTCGTATTCGTCGCATGCCGAAGATCCGCAAGGCGTGCCGATCAGCGCCATCGTCTTCGGCGGCCGTCGCGCATCACTGGTCCCGCTGGTCTTTGAAGCGCGCAACTGGACCCATGGTGTACTCGTCGGCGCATCGATGGGTTCGGAAACCACCGCCGCCGCCACTGGCGCAGTCGGCGTCATGCGCCGCGACCCGCTGGCGATGAACCCGTTCTGCGGCTACAACTTCGCCGACTACTTCGCGCACTGGTTGTCGTTCGAAAAACCGGGCGCCAACCTGCCAAAGATTTTCCACGTCAACTGGTTCCGCAAAGGCGACGACGGCAAGTTCCTCTGGCCCGGCTTCGGCGACAACCTGCGCGTCATTGAGTGGATGATCGGGCGCGTCAAAGGC
>JAYTAY010000035.1:0-5415 GCA_043737255.1 Luteimonas sp. | reverse complement strand
GCACTCGCGATCTTGTTGAGCGGTGCGGGCAACGTGAGCGCTGTGCCCACCAGATTCGAGCGCAGTTGCACGCGGCTGGGCGATTGCAATTGCGACTGTGCCTGCGATTGTGCAGCGCGGGCCCGAGGGATCGCCAATGCGACGGTCCACGTTGAACGTCCATCCAGGTGCGGCTTTAGCCATGCCAGATCGGGTGCGCGATCGATCAGATCGTCGGCAGCAATCGTGGCGTCGAGTTCGGCTTCAAAGGCTTGGCGTTTGTCACGCGCATAGTCACCGGCGCGCAGTGTCAGGCGTCCGGGCTGATTGTCGTGACGCACCGCGAGATTTTCAGCGCCAAAACCGCCACGTCCGAAATCGATATTGCCGCGCACATCATTGAAGGTGAGCTTGAGTTCGCGGTCGACCAGTGTCGCGCCGAGCAGCGCGACGTTGCCATCGAGCGTCTGCTGCGGAGCGCCGCCTGCTGCTGACGCGGCGCGGTAAAGCGGCTGGATCAATTCCATCACCACGTTGGCCGGGCCGCGCGCATCGAGTCTGGCCAGCGTCGCCGCGTTGCTTTTCTGCAGCGGGCTCTGTTTTAGCAATGCCAGCAGTTCCGATGCATCGCCGCCGCCTTCTGCATCCACGGTCAATTCGGCGCGTGCAAAATCCGGAATCTCCGCGTGCATCTTACGAATGCCGATACCGGCGATCACGCCCGTTCCGTGGACGGTCATGCCATTGTCGATGAAGGCGACATCGGCTTCGCTTACATCGAGTGCGGGCCAGTCGGGATGGAACTTGATGGTGCCGCGAGGAATCCTGGCGGTTGCCTCGAAGCGGCCGTTGCGATCACGGAATGGCCAGTCGTCGAGATCACCGGAAACGATCGCACGGCCGTCGTGCAGAGTGCCGCTCATCAAGGCGGCATCCAGCCAGCGGATCAGGTTGGGCGACATCCGGTGACGCACCCACAAGGTTTTCGCAGCGGCAAACGAGAGATCGCCCAATGATGCGACGAGATCGATCCGTGGCCGCGTGCCGTCGCCCTGAAACAACAACCCTCCGCGCAGGGCGGCGCTGTAACCGGATCCTGCCAGTCGCAACGCGTCGGTGCCGACGCGCCATCCGGCACCTTCGCGCCAGCCTGTAATCGCCCCCGTCGCATTGATTTCATGGGCCGCACCAAACCCGCGCGGCCAGTCGAAACGAAGTCTGGAAGCGGGGTCGAGTTGCAGTGAAAACCCTTCGCCATCGCCGTGCAACTCGCCGCCGATGCCGCTGATCCCCGGGGCATCGCCGACGGCAGCAAAGGTGACCTGACGCAACACGCCATCCGCGCGCATGGGGCCACCTTGCATGCCTGCGACGGTGACGCGTTCGAGATGCGCAGAAGGCTTGGCCTGCGACAACCAGCGGCGCAGGCCGGGATCGAGTTGATCGCTGAGTGCAACCACGGCCAGCAGCGGCCCGGCATCGATGCTGTCGGCAACCAGCGCGTATCGACGGCCACCCGCCGCCATCAATCCATCCATGCTCTGCGTGGTCTCGCCGTTGGTAATGCGCAGGTGCGGCGCGTCGAAGCGCCAGCCTCCAGCGATCGCCTGCCAGCGCGCGCGCACTTCAAACTTGTCGAAACGGGTTGTTGCGGGCGCGGTTGCCCCCGACTCTTGCAATACCAGATCATCGAGTACCGCATCGAAGGTGATGTTGGCGATCCGGTGCGCGCGCAATTCGCCCCACGCCTGCGCGCGGCCGCTGCCGCTTTGCGCCGCAACCCCTGCGAACCGCAGCAACGACGACCACGCGGTCAGGTCTGCCTGCCGTGATCCCGCGTACACGCGGCCGTCGCCGCTTCTGCGATCGAAGTCGAGTACGGCATCGATCGGCGACGCATCGCGCGCAATCGTTCCGCGCACGCCGGCGCGCACGCGATCGCCATTGACCTGCATGCGCAGATCGATCTCAGGAAGCTGCACATCGATGTCCATCGACGGCGCGATGATCGCCAGCTTGCCGTCGATGATCTGGAGTTCGCCGAGTCCTTCCAGCGTCTTCAGCGGGTCGCCGCCGCGCTGTTGCCCCGGCAGGCCGCGCACGTTCCAGCGACCATCGGCGCTGCGCTCGAGCGTCAACGACAACCCGCGCAATCGCAACTCGGTGAACGAACGTCCCGGTAGCAGGCCGGCGTATTGCGCCACCAGGATTTCGGCTGCGCCAATCGGCACCGCGTCGTCGCCCGTGCCGATGCGCAGGCCATCGAGTCGCAACAACGGCCCGCGGCGCGTCCAGGCGGTTCCCACGCGATCGAACGCGACCGGCCGGCCGGCACGCTCGCTGAGCCATGCCGCGATCTTGTCGGGATGGCGCTCGGCCATCGGCAGCAACTGGCTGGTGACCCCCACGGCCAATGCCATCAGGATCAAGATCGCCGCGATCGCGTACCACACGCCACGGTGCAGCATGCGGACACTTCGGCGCAACGGGGTTGGCATCAGGCGATGCCGCTTGCGCTGACGCGATCAGAGCAGCACGACATCGAACTGCTCCTGCAAATACTGATCGTCCGGCTGGAAGCGGATTGACTTGCCGAGGAACTCCTCCAGTTCGGCGACCGCGGCGGATTCCTCATCGGTGATGCGCGCGACCACTTTCGGCGATGCGATCACCAGCAGCCGCGCCGCCTCGAACTGGCGGACGGCGCGGGTGATCTCGCGGAAGATTTCGTAGGTCACCGTCTCGCTGGTTTTCAGCGTGCCGCGGCCGCCGCATTCGTGGCAGGGCTCGGACAGTTGCCGCTCCAGGCTCTCGATGGTGCGCTTGCGCGTCATCTCTACAAGTCCCAGCGGCGAGAAATCGTAGACGGTGGTCTTGGCGTGGTCCTTGACCAGCGATTTTTCCAGCGTGCGCAGCACCTGGCGACGATGCTCGGCATCGTGCATGTCGATGAAATCGATGATGATGATGCCGCCGAGGTTGCGCAGGCGCAGTTGCCGCGCGACCGACTGCGCCGCTTCAAGATTGGTGCGGTAGACGGTGTCTTCGAGATTGCGCTGGCCAACGAAGGAGCCGGTGTTGACGTCGACCGTCGTCATCGCTTCCGTTTGATCGATGACGAGGTAACCACCGGATTTCAGCGGCACGTCCTTGAGCAGCGCGCGCTGGATTTCGTCTTCGACGCCGTACAGGTCGAAGATCGGACGCGCGCCGCTGTAATGCTCGATCTTGTCGTCGAGTCCTGGCATGTATTGCGCAGCAAAAGCCCGCAACTTGTCGCAGGTTTCGCGCGAATCGACTTTGACTTTCTCCACGTCGCGGCGAATCAAATCGCGCACTGCGCGCAGTGGCAACGTGAGGTCTTCATATACGCAGGTACCGACGCGTGATTCGGCGGAACGTTCTTCGATCAGCCCCCAGGCGCGGCTGAGATAGCCGATGTCTTCCGCCAGCGCCTCCGCCGGCTGGCTTTCGGCATTGGTGCGGACGATGTAACCGTGTCCACCGGTGGTGGCCAGTTCGGACACGATCGTCTTCAAGCGTGCACGTTCGGTTTCGTCTTCGATGCGCGCGGAAACGCCGACCACATTCGACTGCGACAACAGCACCATGTAGCGCGACGGAATGCTCAGTTGCGTGGTCAGGCGCGCGCCCTTGCCGCCGATGGGATCCTTGACCACCTGGACGATGATCTCCTGCCCTTCGCGTATCAGCTCGCTGATTGGTTTTGGCGGTGCGGATGGCAACTCGGTGCCATCGCCCTGCGAGCTCGGTACCGGCGCGGCCTTGAAGATGTCGTTAGCGTGCAGGAACGCGGCCCGGTCCAGGCCGATTTCCACAAACGCCGCCTGCATACCCGGCATGACCCGTTGCACGCGGCCCTTGTAAATGTTGCCGACCACGCCGCGACGCCAGCCACGCTCGATGTGCAATTCCTGCAGCATGCCATTCTCGACCACGGCGACGCGTGTTTCGCGGGGTGTGACGTTGACCAGGATTTCTTCGGTCATGCCATCGCTCCGATTGCGATGCTTTGCGGCGACGAAAGAAACCCAAACTGACGCAGCAAGCCTGCAGTTTCGTACAACGGCAAACCCATCACGCCGCTGTAACTGCCGGACAGATGCGAGATGAAAGTGGCCGCCTGCCCCTGGATCGCGTAGGCGCCCGCCTTGCCTTGGTATTCGCCACTGGCAAGGTATTGGTCGATGTCCTCGTCGCTCAACGCGGCAAAGGTCACTTCGGAGATCGATACCGCCTGCACTTCGCGCGATGCCGAGACCAGCGACACGGCCGTGATCACCTGATGGGTGCGCGCGGATAAACGTCGCAACATCACGGCGGCATCGGCAGCGTCGCGCGGCTTGCCGAAGACTTCATCGCCCAGCACCACTTCGGTGTCGGCGCCCAGCACGACGGCATCACGCACGGCCATCACCTGCAGCAGTCCTGCGCCGGATTTTTCCCGCGCCACGCGGCGCACGTAATCTTCCGGCGGTTCGGCAGGGTCGCGTTGCTCGGGGACATCGAGATCGAGCACGCCGAAATCCAGCCCGAGGCGGGTCAGCAATTCGGCGCGGCGGGGAGAACGCGAAGCAAGATGCAGCATGTTCCGAGGATAACCCGCACATCCATCGTCAAGCCCGCCGCGGGCTAAACCGCAGCCGTCCAACACCGAGGTCCATAACCCCGACACGGCTCACGGCACGTTAACCGCACACCGAACACCCTTTCCCCTGATTGCATCTGGAGCTCTTCATGTCGCGATTTTCTGTTCGCCCTCTGCTGCTTGCCACCGCCCTTGCCACGAGCCTGATGATGACCTCAGCCTGCGCACAGAATGACGTTGCCGGCGGCTACGCGATTCCGGCCGACGGCACGTTGCTTTCGATCTCCGCGCAGGCGGAATCCAAGCGCGTGCCCGATGTGGCCACGATGTCCACGGGCGTCGTCACCCAGGCCGCGGATGCCAACACCGCGATGCGGCAGAACGCCGTGCAGATGGCCAAGGTCGTCGCCGCGATCAAGGCAGCCGGCGTGGCCGAGCGCGACATCCAGACCAGCGGTATCAATCTCAGCCCGCAATACCGCTACGCAGAGAACCAGCCGCCCACGATCACCGGCTACCAGGCCAGCAACACCGTCAACATGAAGGTTCGCGACATCGGCGAGCTCGGCAAGGTGCTCGACAGTCTGGTCGCACAGGGCGCGAACCAGATCAACGGCCCAAGCTTCGAGGTCGACAAGCCAGACGAGGCGTACGACGAAGCGCGACTGGCTGCACTGAAAAAAGCCGAGTCGCGCGCGAAGACCTATGCAGACGCGATGGGCATGCGGGTCCGCCGCATCGTCAGCATTTCCGAAGGCGGCGGCTTCCAGCCACCGATGCCGATCATGCGGATGCAGGCGATGGATGCTGCACAAAGCAAGGAAACA
>JAYTAY010000034.1:0-5416 GCA_043737255.1 Luteimonas sp. | reverse complement strand
ATGTCGAGCTGCACCTGACCGGCCACATGGAAAAGTTCGCCTGGTCGTTCGACGGCATGAAGTTTTCCAACGCCGAGCCGCTGCGACTCAATTACGGCGAACGCATGCGCATCGTGCTGGTCAACGACACGATGATGACGCACCCGATTCACCTGCACGGCATGTGGAGCGACCTGGAGGACGAGCAGGGCAACTTCCACGTCCGCAAACACACCATCGACATGCCGCCCGGCAGCAAACGCAGCTATCGGGTGCGCGCCGATGCGCTTGGCAGCTGGGCCTACCACTGCCACCTGCTGTACCACATGGAAGCCGGAATGATGCGCGAAGTGAGGGTGGAGGAATGAACGCCATGACGAATCCCATCACGATGTTCCGCATCGGCCTGTTGAGTGCCGCGGTCGCGCTGGCGGTGTCGCCACTGCGGGCGCCTGCGCAGGAAATGGATCATTCCAAGATGCAGATGCCGGCAACGCCGGCCAGGAAGCCTGTCGCAAAACCTCTTCCCAAGCCGGCCATGAAGAAGCAACCCGTCGCGAAAACGCCGAGTGCCAAGCCGGCAAGCAAGACCACAAGTCAGATGGATCATTCGGCGATGGGTCACGACATGGGCGCGATGAAACCGGCAGCCAAAAAAACCGGTAGCGAGGGGGCCAGCAAGACTCCAGCCACAATGGACCACTCGGCGATGGGTCACGACATGTCCGCCATGCCCGGCATGTCGATGGTGCCCACCGAACCGGTCACACCGATTCCTGTAGTGACCGATGCCGATCGGGCCGCGGCGGTGCGGCCCGCCGAAGGTCATTCGGTGCACGACAACAGTATCCAGAACTACACCTTGATCGACCGGCTGGAAGTGTGGGATGCCGATGCGGGAACCGGGCTGGAATGGGAAGCGCAAACCTGGACCGGCACCGACCTCAACCGCCTGTGGCTGCGCAGCGAAGGCGAGCGCCTCGACGGACGCACCGAAAGTGCCGATCTCGAAGTGTTGTACGGGCGCAGCGTCGCGGCATGGTGGGATGTCGTGGCCGGCATCCGCCACGACTTCAAGCCCGGCGCATCGCAGGATTTCGCGGCGTTCGGCGTGATCGGCTTGGCACCGTACAAGTTCGAAATCGAAGCCACTGCGTACATCGGCCAGTCCGGGCAAACCGCGGCACGGTTCGAGGCCGAATACGAAACACTGATCACCAACCGGCTGATTCTGCAACCGCTGGTCGAGATCAACTTGTACGGCAAGGACGATCCGCGACGCGGCATTGGCTCGGGCCTCAGCACGGTCGAGGCCGGCCTGCGCCTGCGCTACGAGTTCACACGCCGTTTCGCGCCGTACATCGGCATCGTTCGCGAGCGCGCGTTTGGCGGCACTGCGGATTTTCGCAGGGGTGAAGGCGAAGACATCGACGATACCCGCCTGGTGGCGGGCTTGCGCATCTGGTTCTGAAGAATCTTGGAGAAATCCACATGCCTATCGTGACCCGCCATTCCATGATCACCGTCGTTGTTCTCGCCTTTGCTGCGCTGCTGGGGGCCGGGATTTTCATTTGGTCAGGCCTTTACAACATAGGAGCGGATGACGTCCACACCAAACCCGTGTACTCGATGCTGCAGATGCTGCGCGATCGCTCCATTACCGCCCGCGCAAAGGCGTTGCATCCGCCGCCCAACCTCAACGACCCCGCACTGATCCGCCAGGGTGCGGGCAACTACGACTCGATGTGTACCAGCTGCCACCTCGGCCCGGGCATGGAAGGCACTGAAATGAGCAAGGGGCTGTATCCGGCTCCGCCGAATTTATCCGCGGAGGAGATCAACAATCCTGCCCATCACTTCTGGGTGATCAAGCACGGGATCAAGGCATCCGGCATGCCAGCCTGGGGCAAGAGCATGGACGACCAGTACATCTGGGGCATAGTCGCGTTCCTGCAGCAGTTGCCCAAGCTCAGTCCGGAGCAATACCTGGCCATGGTTGCCAGCAGCGGCGGGCATTCTCACGGCGGTGGCGAAAGTAAACCCCATGACGATGCCGCCGGTGAGGAGCACAGCCAGATGGAAGGCATGAACATGGATGACATGCCGATGCACGAATCCAAACCCCATGTCGACGCGCCCGGCGCCCATGACAAGAAGCCTGCTGCCGACGAGAGCAAGCCGCATACCGATCCGCCGGGTGCACCTCCGCACGGTCGCTGAGGACGCGACGACCAGCAAAACGACAGCGAAGCGTGTGGCCCGGCAAATTGCATTCGGCGCCAACCTTTCAGGCTGATGACCGCCACACACAACATCACTGACCTCATGGAGTTATCAAGCATGAAACCACTTGCCATATCCCTCGTCTGCGTCCTCGCCCTTGGCGTTGCAATGACCGCTGCCGCACAGACAAAACCTGCCCCGCCTGCAGCGCAGGCAGCGCATCCGCAGCCCGCGTCGACCTCACCGCAACTGGACATTCCCTCGGCCGCCGAGTCCGCGGTGGCCGTCGTCGAACGCTTTGGTCAAGCGCTCGTGGCTTTCGACTTAGAGACAGTGCAAGCCCTGCTGGATCCCGACGTATTGATCCTGGAAACGGGTGGCGCCGAGCGGAGCCGGGACGAGTACATGGGTCACCACGCCATCAACGATGCGCAGTTCCTCATGGGAACTCAAAGCCAGGTGAAGCAACGCAGGGCCCGCATCTCAGGGGAGCTTGCTTGGGTGGGCACCGAGAGCGAACTGCACGCGAGCAAGGACGGCAAACCGATGACCCTGCTCAGCACCGAAACGATGGTGCTGAAGAAAACCGGCGCCGATTGGCGGATCGTCCACATCCACTGGTCTTCGCGACCGAAGAAAGCCAAGTGAGCAAACAATCATGAATGCCAAGCACACCCTCCTCGCTGCGATCACATTGGGATCGCTCACCGTCATGACGGCATGCGCACGCTCGCCGGAGGCGCTGGACGACAGGTCCACCTCCGCCGCGGTTGCCCAGAACACGCAAGTGCAACAGCCGTCGACAACCTTGCAGCAGAACTCCGCCAAACCCACACAGTACGCGGTTGATACGACGTTGCCGCGCATGATGGTCCACAAGAGCGCGAGCTGCGGCTGCTGCGGGCTTTGGGTCGAACACATGCGCAAGGCCGGATTTGCTGTTGAAGTCCGCAACAGCGACAACATAAACCCGATCAAGGAGCGCGTCGGCGTGCCGCTTGGCAAAGGCTCGTGCCACACCGCTGAAGTCGGCGGTTACTTCGTGGAGGGCCATGTCCCCGCCGACGACGTCAAACGCCTGCTCGTGCAGAAACCCGATGCCAAAGGTCTGGTGCTTCCAGGTATGCCGGCCGGTTCGCCCGGCATGGAAATGCCCGACGGCACAAAACAGCCCTACACCGTGGAACTTGTGAAACGCGACGGCTCGACGACAGCATTCGCAAAACATTAGGTGGAGAAGTCATTGGGGACGCACTGGCGGGTGCGTGGGGAAGGCCCGCTTTAAGAACAACTCACTCGTTGAAAGGAGCACCACCATGAGCCATCACCTGACCCAAGCCATCCGCGATTGCATCGCGGCCTGCAACGACTGCGCTACCGAGTGCGGAAATTGCTTCAGCCACATGGTCGGCAAGGAGAGCATGGATGACTGTCCGGCCTGCTGCATCGAATGTGCCGCCATCTGCCGGATGTGCGCCGACGCGATGGCGCGCAACAGTCCCTTCCAGAAAGAAATTTGCGCGCTGTGCGCCAAGATTTGCGAGTGGTGTGCCGGACAATGTGCTGCGCACGACATGGAGCATTGCCAGAAATGTGCCGAGGCGTGTCGCCGCTGTGCGGAAGCATGCCGCGCGATCTCGGCGTAACGTGTCTCCGTCCGGCCGCCGCCGGCAAAGCACGCGCCCACTTGTGCCAGACAACAGTATTGATTTCTTTAAACTAAGGAGAAAACGCATGCAATTCAGGACATCGCGATGGATGCTTTGTTTCGCGGTAGTGATGCTCACGATGGGTTGCACTGCGGCAAACAAGCAGCCTGCGGTCGATCGACAGCCTGAGGCGGACAGACGGCCTGCGGCGGCAGTCAACCCGCCAGATGCAGGCAACGCCACTGCCACAGATCAACAGCCCGACATTCAAGCCCAGTCGTTTGCAGGGTGGTACATGGAGCGCGCGGGACAGGGCCTGTTCCAGGCTTGCGGACAATCCCGGCAGTGGCGGGTGTCGGGTTCGCCTGAGCTCCGCAGCAAGGCCAGGGACTTCGGCCTTGAAGAAAACACGCCGGTCTACGTCCGGGTGACAGGTACGCAGGCGGCAAGTGGCAACGAACTCGCGGTATCGCAGGTCGAACAATTCGGATCCACGACACCGGTACGCAACTGTGGAATGACCGGCGTGGTGATTCCTGCACCTGTGAGCAATTGATTCGCGGCTATCGCTGGGTTTGCAGCAAAGAAAAACGCCGGGCGAACCCGGCGTTTTGTTCCATTCAGTGACTTATCGACTGATCAATTGAGCACGTCGGTGTTTTCATGACCAGCGGCAAGCGTGATGTGGTGGATCCATGTGCCACCCTTGCCATCGCTTGCGGCCCAAACTTCATGAAATACACCCTTCTTGACGCGGACGCCCATGGGGTTTTGGCCGGCCATCGAGCGCTGCTCCGGAGTCAAGGCGGTAGCCGCCAAACTGGTGGAGTAGGTGTTGACGCTGTCCAAATGGGCGTACTTGGAGACGAGCAGGTCGTAGTCATGCTGGTTCGGACGCGTGCTGGTGGCCGACTGCGAATAGTCCATGCAGGTGTTCTGCGACGAGCCATCCTCGCTGGTATGGCCGAGACCGAACAAGTGTCCGATTTCCTGGCACATCACATGATCGCGTTCGGTTTGCACGGCGAACTGCGCGGAATAACTGTCGTTCATCTTGGAGGTGCCCTGGGTGATGTGGTCGCCACTGATGTTGATCGACGCCAGACCCAGCCAGCCGTTGTTGCCATAAGCGTAATTGCAGGAACGGATCTTGCCCTGCACCGCAACACAGCGCCTACGGGTGCGGCTTGAATCGTCGTAGCCGGTGATTGAAAGATTGAACGCACTCGACTTCGACCAGTCGGAAAGCGTCTGGGCCAGCTCGCCATCCCAGTCCGGTGTGTTGCTGTCTATCACCTGCAACGGAAAGTCCTGCGAGGTGCGGCCCCAGTGATAATTGCTCCAGCTATGACTGGCGTTTGCGGTCAAGGCGGCGGTGGCAACGGCAGCGACGCCAAGCATGACGGCAGCGATACGATTAAATTTCATGGCGAGATTGATCCTTTGTGCGATGGAGGAATGGCACGGGAACTGTGGATATGAACAAGGCGGTGAAAAACGCACGCCAGATCGCACCGTACAGCGTTCTCCCTCACGCCGCATGTTGCGTCGCACTAAGTGACTTG
>JAYTAY010000033.1:0-2243 GCA_043737255.1 Luteimonas sp. | reverse complement strand
CAGACGCGTCGCCATAAAGTGTTTTGTAGCCATCGTCGCTGGATTGCGTGCCCGCCATGCCAGTGCCGACAAAAACACCGGCACGACCCGGGTCCATTTCGCTCAACATAATATGAGAACCAGTGAGTGCATCGCCCGCTGCGAACAGCGCGAACTGGCTGACGCGGTCCAGCATGCGCAGCTTTGCAGCATCGAAATATTCCGCTTCGTCAAAGGCGCTGGTCGCAGCCAGCGGCGCGATCAATCGGTGCGCGAAGGACGCGTTCAGGCAGTGAACGCCTGAGCGACCGGCGCAGGCGTTCTGGAACACCTCGACGGAGCTGTTGCCAAGCGGTGAAACGACGCCGATACCGGTGACCGCAACCCGCCTCATGACACCCGTAAATGCGCCGTCGTTGCCGCGGTATCACCTTGAATTGCCGTCCTGCTCTGCGCAACCACCAGCGCATCGATGTAGGCAACCACGTCGCCGACGGTTGGCAGTGGCACCGGTTGCGTTGGCAGCGTAACGCCAAACTCATCTTCCACGTTAAACAACAGTTCGGCGAGGCCGAGTGAATCGATACCGAGCGTTTCCAGCGGAGTGTCTAGCGTCAGCATCTCGGGTGTCGACGGGTAATCCTTGATCAGCATTGTGCTCAATCGGTCGAAGGTGGTCATCATGGCGTTTCCTTATGTGGTGTTTTGAGCGGCATGCGTGGCAATCTTGGCAATGCTGGCGGCAGCACTCGAAGCGGTGCATGAACCCGCTCGCGCATTGCGCGCAGCCAGCATGGAAACCAGCGCAAGGTCAACAGATGAGTGTGTCTTGCCGCCCCAGGTTGCGCCGACTGTCAACATTCCCGGCCACAGGCGCGCGAGCGCCATCAGCGGCAACGCAGTTAGGGGTCGCATTGCAATATGCGCGAAGGTAGCAGCCAGGCGCAGCCGGGGCGAGAACTGCTGACGCCACTCGGTCGCATAGCACTTTGCAATCTCGCGTTGCCATGCGTTGTCAGTCGCCGCATGGTGACGACCCGCGCGCAGCAGATGAGCACTCAGCAGCCACGCCGACTGTAGCGCCATGCTCATGCCTTCACCGATGATGGGATGCGCTTCGCCCGCCGCGTTACCGATCCGAAAAATTTCGTCGTCCGCCCGGAGATGAACGCCGGGATCGAGCGGCCCACTGGTGAGCCACGGCCCATCGCGAGTGGCCCCGCGCAGGGCGTCGCGCACGCCGATGCATTCGCGCGTCAGCAGCGCCTCGACTACTTCCCCGGCACGCAGGCCCGTTGACGCTGCGCGCGCTGCAACGAGGCGATCCCGACGGATGCAGCAAGCGAGCGTAGTCACGTGGCCGTCGGCAACTACCATGCCGCCATAACCGCCGTCGAAGCACAGCACGGGGAGCGTACCTTGCGGTAACGACGTACCGAAGAAATTGGCTTTGAACGCGAATAGATCTGAATTAGCCCGAACCTTGAGCCTAAGCGGACGAGATGATGGGAGCGCCTGCCACGATCCGTGGGCGTCTATAGCCACAACCGCGTTCAGCGTTTGCACGTTTTGTGAATCGACGGCGCGTAGTTCCACCCGCCAGGCGCCAGCGTTTCCGCGAATGGCCTGCACAGACCACGGTTGCAGCACGTGCGCGCCGGCTGCGCGAGCTTGTTCCAGCAACAGTGTGTCGAGCGTTTCGCGACCCAGCGCACGTCCCCATCTGGAAGTGTTGGTTGACGCAGCCGGCAAATCGGCTACAACGCTGCGCTTACCTCGCAGCAGTGCTACTTGCCGCAATTCAGGCCCGGCAGCGGCTGCAAACGCGGTCCCGATGCCAAGCGCATGCAGCAGTGGGAGGTTGCTTGCCGCGATGCATTCGCCGCAGACCTTGCGGCGAGGAAACGGCTGTTTTTCGACGAGCGCAACCGACCAGCCGGCACGCGCCAGCAAAATGGCTGCCGATGAACCTGCCGGACCAGCACCAACGATGACAACATCGAAGCTGGTTGTCATCATGGGGTACCGATGCGTTCTGCACGGAAGCAGTGACTGAACAGGCCCGCCGAGTATTCCTGGGTCCGCCACCCATAGCGCTCCGACGGCCACATCCGCGTGAGCTCATGGTCGCGGAAGCCCGCTCGAACACTGAGTACGGCGTCTTCGCGGGTTACGGCGTTGGCGCCAATGGCTCCTATCAGGTAACTGCCAGCCAGCGCGAGTCTTGCGCGGCGGGGTTCACAGGCCAGCAGCCGGTTGCATCG
>JAYTAY010000032.1:0-12052 GCA_043737255.1 Luteimonas sp. | reverse complement strand
GCTGAGCCTGATCGCAATCGTCTACGTTGGTCTGGTCGCACTGGCGCAGGACGACATGAAGAAGCTGATCGCATACTCGTCGGTGTCGCACATGGGTTTCGTCACGCTGGGCACGTTCATCGCGCTGGGTCTGGTGCGCGATGCCGGTAATGTCGATGCGGCGCGTCTGGGCCTGCAGGGCGCGATGGTGCAGATGATTTCGCACGGCTTCATTTCGGCCGCCATGTTTTCCTGCGTCGGCGTGCTGTACGACCGCATGCACAGCCGCATGATCCGGGATTACGGTGGCGTGGTGAACACGATGCCGTGGTTCGCGGCGCTATTCGTGTTGTTCAGCATGGCCAATGCCGGGTTGCCTGGCACGTCGGGTTTCGTCGGCGAATTCATGGTGATCCTGGCCAGCTTCCAGAAGCATCCGCTGATCGCGTTCGCGGCGGCAACCACGCTGGTCATCGGCGCGGCCTACACCTTGTGGCTGGTCAAACGCGTGGTGTTCGGCGAAGTCGGTAACGCGCACGTCGCCGAACTCGAGGACCTCAATCCGCGCGAGATTCTGGTGCTGGGCGTGTTCGCAATCGGCGTGCTGGCCCTCGGCGTCTGGCCGAAGCCGCTGACCGACTTGATGGAGCCTTCCATCGCGCAATTGGCGACGCAAATCGCGTCGAGCAAGCTTTCCGGACCGTGACGATGACGCCAACCATGCCCACCGCCGCCGACCTGTTGCCGTTGTTGCCCGAACTGGTGCTGATCGGCGCGACCTTCGCGCTGTTGATGCTGGATCTGTTCATCGACGAGTCGCGCCGCATCATCACGCATGTGTTGGCCATCGCCATCCTTGTCGTCGTCATCGTGTTGATTGCGGCCGGTGTAGGCGGGCAGGGCGTCGTACTCAACGGCATGTTCATCCGCGACACCATGGCGGATGTGCTCAAGGTTGTTGCGTGCGGTATCAGCGCATTGGCCTTGATTTATGCGTGGCCTTTCCTGCGCGAGCGCGGTTTGTACAAGGGCGAAGTGCCGATCCTGATGCTGTTCGCAGTCGGCGGGATGATGCTGCTGATCTCGGCCGGCAGCCTGGTCATGGTCTATCTCGGCCTGGAAATGCTGGCGCTCTGCTCGTACGCGCTGGTCGCGATCGATCGCGACAGTCCGCTGGCGTCGGAAGCGGCGATGAAGTATTTCGTGCTCGGTTCACTGGCCTCGGGCATGTTGTTGTATGGCCTGTCGCTGATCTATGGCGCGACCGGCACGCTCGACCTCGCGCAGATCCGCGCGTCGGTCGAAGGCTCGGCCAATGCGGACCTGTTACTGGCCGGCGTTGTGTTCCTTGTGGTCGGCATCGCGTTCAAGTTCGGTGCGGCCCCATTTCACATGTGGTTGCCCGACGTGTATCACGGCGCGCCGACGCCGATCACGCTGTTCATTGGTTCGGCTCCCAAGCTGGCGTCCTTCGCGATGGCGTATCGCCTACTCGAAGCCGGCGTCGGCCCGCTCGACGACCGCTGGCGCCTGTTGATTGCGGGCTTGGCCGCGCTGTCGCTATTCATCGGCAATGTGGTCGCGCTGGCGCAGACCAACCTCAAGCGCCTGCTGGCCTATTCCACGATCTCCCACGTCGGTTTCCTGTTCCTGGGCATCGCCGGTGGCGGCCCGCAGGGCTATGCCGCGGCGATGTTCTACGCGATCAGCTACGCGATCATGTCGACGGCCGCGTTCGGCGTCATCGTGGTGATGTCGCGCGGCGATTTCGAGGCTGACCGTATCGACGACTTCAAGGGGCTCAATGCACGCAGCCCGTGGCACGCGGGCCTGGTGATGTGTGTGATGGCGTCACTGGCCGGCCTGCCGCCGTTCCTCGGCTTCTGGGCCAAGCTCGCGGTGCTGCGCGCAGCGCTGGAGGGCGGGATGCTGTGGCTGGCGATCGTCGGCATCGTCTGCGCAGTGATCGGCGCGTTCTATTACATCCGCGTCATCAAGGTGATGTATTTCGACGAACCCGACGACGATATCCGCATGGTCGCACGCGATAATCGCCCGCTGCGGATTGCGTTCGGCGTCAACGCCCTCGGGTTGCTGGCGCTGGGATTCGCATGGAATCCGATCATGGCGTGGTGCGAGCAGGCGTTTGCGTAGGAAAACGAGCGCGGCGCTCCACAAAAGTGAACGACGGGGTTGCAATACCGGGCATGCATCACCATAATTACGAGTCTGCTGCGGGGTGGAGCAGTCTGGCAGCTCGTCGGGCTCATAACCCGAAGGTCGCAGGTTCAAATCCTGCCCCCGCTACCATGCTTTTCAGCAGTACGAAAAGCCTCCATGTGAGGCTTTTTTATTGACGAAAGGCGAGGGCTTCGCCGATGTGCGCCAGCGCGCCGGCACCGGAACAAAGCAATACCGGAAGGGGCCCAATGGGCCCCTTGTTGTTTCTGGAATTCAAATTTTTTTATTGCTGTTAAGGACCGATGGATAAAGCGCAACACATTGCCGAATTGCTGACCCCGACCATCGCGTCGCTGGGTCTGGAGTTGCTGGGGATCGATTACCTGTCGACCCCCGGCAGTGCAGTGTTGCGTCTTTACATCGACGTGCCAGCGAATGCCGAGGAAGGACGTCACGTCGGCATCGAGGATTGCGAAGCTGTCAGTCGCGAAGTGTCGGCGCAACTCGATGTGGAAGATCCGATCAGTAGCAATTACACGCTGGAAGTTTCGTCACCAGGACTGGACCGGCCATTGTTCACGTTGCCGCAGTTCGCACGTTTCATCGGCGAAACCGTGAAGACCACATTGAAGCTGCCGCAGGACGGCCGCCGCCGCTTGCAGGGTGCGATCGCACGTGTAGACGAAGAGTCGGTCGTGTTCATGGTTGACAACACCGAGATCGAAGTCGCATTCGACAACATCGAGAAAGCCAAGCTCGTGCCCGATTGGGTCGCGCTTGGTTTTGCGGCCAACAAAGACAAACCCGGACGTGCGCCTCGCAAATCCGGAAAGCCTCACATCAACAAGCCGACGGCCCGCAAGCCGTCCAGCGCGGAGTAAATCGAAATGAGCAAGGAACTGTTGCTGGTGGTTGACGCGGTGGCCAACGAAAAAGGCGTGCCGCCCGACGTGATCTTCGAAGCGATCGAAGCCGCACTGGCGACGGCCGCGAAGAAGCGCTACACGGATCAGGACGTCAACGTCCGTGTGGCCATCGACCCCGAAGACGGCAATTACGAAACCTTCCGCCGCTGGGAAGTGGTCGCCGACGACGTGGTGATGGAGTCGCCCGACCGGCAGGTACGCCTGATGGATGCCGTCGACGAAAGCGAAGGCGCGGAAGTCGGCGATTTCATCGAGGAGCAGATCGACAACGTCGATTTCGGCCGCATCGCCGCGCAGGCTGCCAAGCAGGTGATCGTGCAGCGGGTGCGCGAAGCCGAGCGTGCGCAGGTGGTCGATGCCTGGAAGGATCGCGTCGGCGAACTGGTGACCGGCACGGTCAAGCGCGCTGAACGCGGCAATATCTTCGTCGACCTGGGCGGCAACGCCGAGGCGTTCATTCCCAAGGACAAGGGCATCCCGCGTGACGTGTTGCGCGCCGGCGATCGCGTCCGCGGCTACCTTTACGACGTGCGCACGGAGCCGCGTGGCCCGCAGCTGTTCATGAGCCGCGCCGCGCCCGAATTCATGATGGAGCTGTTCAAGCTGGAAGTTCCCGAAGTCGGGCAGGACCTGGTCGAGATCAAGGCCTGCGCACGCGATCCCGGCGACCGCGCCAAGATCGCCGTGCTCGCGCACGACACCCGCACCGATCCGATCGGCGCCTGTATCGGCATGCGCGGTTCGCGCGTGCAGGCGGTGTCCAACGAACTCAACGGCGAACGCGTCGACATCATCCTGTGGAGCGACAACGCCGCGCAGTTCGTCATCAATGCGATGGCGCCGGCCGAAGTGCAGTCGATCATCGTCGATGAGGAACACCATTCGATGGACCTCGCCGTCGCCGAAGAACGCCTGGCGCAGGCAATCGGCAAGGGCGGCCAGAACGTGCGTCTCGCCAGCCGGCTGACCGGTTGGCAGCTCAACGTGATGACGCAGGACCAGGTCGCTGCGAAATCCGAATCCGAACAGACCACCGCCCGCCTGTTGTTCGTCGAAAAGCTCGAAGTCGACGAGGAAATTGCCGGCATTCTGGTCGCCGAAGGTTTCAGCACCGTCGAGGAAATCGCCTACGTGCCGGTCGGCGAACTGCTGGCGGTCGAAGGCTTCGACGAGGACATCGTCGAGGAACTTCGCGCCCGTGCTCGCGACGCGTTGCTGACCGATGCGTTGGCCGTCGAGGAAGACATTGATGCCAACGCGCCGGAAGCGGACTTGCTTGAAGTCGACGGCATGGACGATGGTTTGGCCTACGAGCTCGCCGCGAATGGCATCGTGACCCGCGAAGACCTCGCCGATCTCGCCACCGATGAGCTTATAGAACTCAATATCGAAGGCATTGACGAGGAACGCGCAGGCAGCCTGATCATGGCCGCGCGGGCTGCTGTCGCCGATGTTGAAGTAGACGCGGAAACTGAAGAATCGCAAGCATCATGACCGCCTGATCGCAGCGGAGGTGGCGCCGACATCGGCGCCGATCGCAGGACAGGCCAGAACAGGAAAGACAATGTCGGATACAACCATCAATCAGCTTGCCAAAGTGCTTGGCACTCCAGTCGACAAGCTCATGTCGCAGCTCAGCGAAGCTGGCATGAGTTTCGACAGTGCCGACCAGCCGATCAGCAGCACCGAGAAGGTCAAGCTGCTCGGCTTCCTGCGCCGCCATCATGGCAAAAAGGATTCGGCCGCTGAAGCGAGCGGTGCTCCGCGCCAAGTGACGCTGAATCGACGCACGGTCAGCGAGGTGACGGTTTCGACCGGCCAGCGCGGTGCGGCTGCCAAGACCGTCGCGATCGAAGTCCGCCAGAAGCGCACCTACAAGCGCGGTGCCAATGACGACCAGCCGATTGATGTCGAGCGCGAGGATGCCAAACGCAAGCTAGCCGAATCGCAACAACAGCGTGAGGCGGAAGAACAAAAGCGTATCGAGCTTGAGCAGCGTCGCGAAGACGCGATCAAGGCCGATGCCGAAGCACAGCAGCGCGAAGTCGAACAGGCTGATCGGGAAGTATTCGACGCTGCCGAGAAGAAGCGCCGCCTTGCTGCCGCTAACGCCCCGGTCATCCCCACCCTGGCGGTTTCGCCGATGGTTGCCGTGCGTCAGGAAATGGCACGCGAGCTGAAGGAACGCGAGGAACGCGAAGCGCTGGAAGCGGCCACTCGTGCCGTCCGCCCTGCGGCTGCTGTGGCAGCGCCGCGTGTTACTCCAGCCGGTCGACCGCCTCCTGCCAATGCGCCTGCTGCGCCCGGTCGTCGCGACGAAAAGGGTACGGAAGCGCCTAGCCGTGGTCGCCAGAAAGTACATGGTTCGCATCGCATGCCGGAAGGCGGCAGTGAGGAAGGTGGCGCGCGTTATTTCGGCGCGGAAATGCATCTTTCCCGCGAAGGCGCGGCTCGTCGTGCCGGTCGCAAAAAGCCTGGCAAGCCGGTGCGCAGCGACTCCAGTCGCGGTGCGTCGTCGAGCAGCGGTCCGCACGGGTTTTCGCGTCCGCTCGCGCCGATGTCGCACGAAGTCGCCGTCGGCGACACCATCACAGTTGCCGAGTTGGCCCAGAAGATGGCCATCAAGGGCGCCGAGGTGGTCAAGCAAATGTTCAAGATGGGCGTGATGGCTACGATCAACCAGGCGATCGACCACGACACCGCCGCGCTGGTCGCCGAAGAACTCGGGCATACCGTGGTCCGTGCCAACGACGACGACATCGAAATGGCGCTCGCGGCGCATCTCGAAGCCGAAGCGGAAGGTGAAACGGGCGACATGCAGTCGCGGCCGCCGGTGGTCACCATCATGGGCCACGTCGATCACGGCAAGACTTCGTTGCTCGACACGATTCGGCGCACCAAGGTGGCATCCGGCGAAGCGGGTGGCATTACCCAGCACATCGGTGCCTACCATGTCGAAACTGATCGTGGCGTCATCACCTTTCTTGATACGCCCGGCCATGCCGCGTTCTCGTCGATGCGTATGCGCGGTGCGCAGTTGACCGATATCGTCGTTCTGGTGGTTGCTGCCGACGATGGCGTCATGCCGCAAACCATCGAGGCGATCAAGCATGCGCGCGCCGCAAATGTGCCGCTGATCGTTGCCGTCAACAAGATGGACAAGCCGGAAGCCAACGCCGACAACGTCAAGCAGGGGCTGGTCCAGCACGAAGTGGTCCCGGAGGACTGGGGCGGCGATACGCAGTTCGTGCCGTTGTCGGCGAAGACCGGCGACGGTGTTGATGCCTTGCTCGACGCAATCCTGTTGCAGTCAGAATTGATGGAACTGAAGGCTTCGCCCGAGGCGCGTGCGACCGGTGTCGTCATTGAATCCAGCCTCGACAAGGGCCGCGGTCCGGTCGCTACGGTGTTGGTCCAGGAAGGCACCTTGAAGAGGGGCGACTTCGTGGTCTGCGGCATCGACTACGGTCGCGTTCGAGTGCTGTTCGACGAGAACGGCATAGCAGTCGACGAAGCCGGCCCATCGATTCCGGTACAGCTGCTGGGTCTGTCGCGGGTGCCGTCAGCTGGCGACGATTTCGTTGTCGTTTCCGACGAACGCCTGGCCAAGGATGTCGCCCAACAGCGCGAGCACAAGCGCCGCGAGTCGCGATTGGTCAAGCAGGCCGGCAACCGCATGGAAGACATCATGGCCCAGATGGGCCAGGGCGAAGGCCAGCAGATGTTGCCAATCGTCATCAAGGCCGACGTGCAGGGTTCTGCACAGGCTTTGCGCGAGTCGCTGGAGGGCCTCAGCAACGAGTTGATTCGCATCAATGTAATTGCCAATGGCGTCGGTGGCATCACCGAATCCGACGCCACGCTGGCGGCGGCGTCCAAGGCAGTCATCATCGGCTTCAACGTGCGCGCCGATGCGGCCGCACGCAAAGTCATCGAAACCAACAATCTCGATCTGCGCTACTTTTCGATCATCTATGACGTAATCGATCAGGTAAAACAGGTGGCGTCGGGTTTGCTCGGCGTCGAGATCCGCGAGGAAATCATCGGTACTGCCGAAGTGCGCGATGTATTCCGCTCGTCCAAGTTCGGTGCGGTGGCCGGTTGTATCGTGATCGAGGGTTCGGTCAAGCGAACCAAGCCGATCCGCGTGCTGCGCGACAGCGTGGTGATCTTTGAAGGAGAGCTGGAATCGTTGCGTCGATTCAAGGAAATCGTCGACGAGGTCAAGAACGGCACCGAGTGCGGTATCGCCGTGAAGCAATACAACGACGTCAAGCCTGGTGACCAGATCGAGTGCTTTGAACGCATCGAAGTCGCGAGGACATTCTGATGGCGGATTTTTCACGATCCGATCGGGTCGGCGCACAAATCCGTCGCGATATCTCGGTGTTGGTACACCAGGCCGTGCGTGACGGCGGCTTGCCATCGGTCAGCGTGTCCGATGTTGAAATCAATCGCGAACTTGAAGTCGCGACGGTGTACGTGACGGCGTTGATCGGCGATGAAGGCCCGACCGCGGTTGCCGAACTCAATAACCTGGCGAAGGAGTTTCGTCACTCGCTGGCGCGCTCGATGAGCATGCGGCGGGTGCCTGAAATCCGCTTCCGCTATGACGATTCGGTCGATCGTGGCGAACGTATCGAACAACTGCTGCGCGACAGCTGACGCTTCGGTGAGCGCCGACGCGCGCGCGGTCATGCCTGCATGACCGCGATGTCTTGCGATGTCGTCGTACTCGGCGGCGGTGTGATTGGACTGACCGCCGCGATTGCCTTGCTCGACGAGGGCCGTGCCGTGACTGTTGTAGAGCGCGGCCAGACCGGCCACGGCAGTTCACACGGCAATTGCGGCACGATCACGCCCAGCCACGCCGGGCCGTTGGCTGCGCCGGGAATGGTCACGACGGCACTGCGCTGGCTGTTCACGCCGGACGCCCCATTGCGCATCAAGCCAAGGCTTGACCCTGCACTGATGCGTTGGCTGCTCGACTTTGCCAGTCGCTGCAATGTGCAGGATTACCATCGCGCGTTACTTGCCAAGTCGCCCCTGCTGGAGCGCTCGCGCGACTTGCTTTCACAACTGATCGCGCGTGAAGGCATGGCCAGCGAATTCGAGTCGACCGGCACGATGGTCGTCTGTCGAGAGCAAAAATCGTTCGAGGAATCGCGCGGGCACCATGGCGAACTCACTGAAGTCGGCATCCCCGTCGTGACGCTCGATGCGGAGCAGACTTTGCAACGCGAGCCGGCGCTGAAGCCTGGCGTTGCGGGAAGTTTTTTCTTTCCCGGCGACGCCCAATTGCGGCCTGATCGGCATCTCGCCGAGTTGGCCCGCATCGTTCGCGCCAAGGGTGGAACGATTATCGAGGATGCGAACGTGCAGGGTTTTGTCAGCACGCGCGGCCGCATCGATCGCGTTGACTACGCGATCGCGGAGTCGAGCGAAACGCGCCAGTTCGCGCCGCGAGAAGTCGTATTTTCGTTGGGCGCGTGGTCTCCCACGCTGGCGAAAAAGCTCGATCTACGCTTGCCGATCCAGCCCGGCAAGGGCTACTCCATCACCTACAGCCGGCCACGCATAGCTCCGCACGTTCCTATGACGCTGCGCGAGCGCAGCGTCTGCGTGACCGCATGGGAGAGCGGATTCCGGATTGGCAGCACGATGGAATTTGCCGGCTATGACAAATCCCTCAATCCGCTACGCTTGGATGCCCTGCGCCGCGCCGCGCGTGAGTATCTCGTTGAACCGGCCGGCCCGGAACAGATAGAAGAGTGGTTCGGCTGGCGTCCGATGACCAGCGACGACCTGCCGATCATTGGACGCGCTCCCGGCATTGACAATCTGATCGTCGCGACTGGCCACGGCATGCTCGGCATGACCATGTCGGCAGGCACGGCGGAAATCGTCGCCGACCTTGTTATGCATCGGGCGCCGGCGCTCGACATCGCGGCGTTCGATCCGGCCCGTTTCGCGCGATGAGTGCGACAGCAGCAACTCGGATTAGCGCCGGTCAGGCGCGTGCGATGCATCTTGCCGCACAGGGTTTGCTGCATGCGCCGCGCCGACGTGCCCGCAAAATAGACCTGCTCACAGCGATCCGGCGCATGCAGTTATTGCAGATCGACACCATCAACGTCGTCGCACGCAGCCCGTACCTGGTCCTGCACTCACGGCTGGGTGACTACCCGGTGGATTGGTTGACCGAGCTGCTCGCCAATGGTGACCTGTTCGAAGTCTGGTCGCACGAAGCCTGCTTTGCGCCCCGTGAGGATTTCGTGCTTCACCGCAGTGCGCTCGAAGATAGTCGCCATTGGTCGATGCGTTCGGCGCTTCGAACGGTCGGCAAGGATCGTGCGTCGATGGACCGATTGCTCGATCACGTCAGCGAACGTGGCGCGGTCAAAGCTTCCGATTTCGAACGCACATCCGGCACCGCCTCATCGTGGTGGGGTTGGAAGGACGAGAAGCGCTGGCTGGAAGCCTGCTTTGCGCTTGGGGAATTGATGATCGCGCGGCGCGAGTCGTTTCAGCGCGTCTACGACCTACCGGAGCGCGTGATTGGCCGTCATCAAGCTGACCACGCGACCCGCCGCATTCCCACCGCGCAAGCACGCAGCGAACTAATCTTGCGCTCGCTGTTGGCACTCGGCGTTGCCCAGGCGCGCTGGATTGCCGACTACTTCCGCATGGCGAGCAAGGTCAGCGACGACGAACTGGATCCATTGCTGAAACGCGGCGACATCGTTCGCGTCGAGGTTGCCGGTTGGGATCATCCCGCTTACGCGCATCGCGCATATGCGGACTTGCTGGCACGCGCCGGTAACGGGCGTCTGCGTGCAACCCACGTGGCTTTGTTGTCACCATTTGACCCGGTCGTCTGGGATCGCCAACGCGCCAGTGTGATGTTCGGTTTCGAGTATCGCCTCGAGTGCTACACGCCGGCTGCAAAGCGGCGTTACGGCTATTTCTGCCTGCCAATCCTGTGGCGCGGACAATTCATCGGCAGACTCGATGCCAAGGCGCATCGTGTCGCCGGCATACTCGAAGTTCGTTCCATCCATCTTGAAGCAGACGTTCAACCCGACGAACGATTGCTCGACGATCTCGCCCGCACGGTCTGCGCGTTCGCGCACTGGCATGGCACGCCCGAGGTTCGCGTTGGCAGCAGTGATCCGCGCGGATTTGCAGCACTGCTGGCCCAGCGCTGCCAAGTACATTAATCGCCTCATCGACGCTGCCCACATAGCGGCCACACAAAAAGGTACTCCCTTGTCCCTGATCAACTTGCGTGACCTTGATTTCAGCATTGGCGGCCCGTTGCTGCTCGATGGCATCGATCTGTCAATCGAACCGAACGAACGCATCTGCATCGTCGGCCGCAACGGTGCCGGCAAATCGACGCTGATGCGTCTGATCGCCGGCGAATTGAAGCCCGACGATGGCGAAGTGCGCGTGCAGGGTGGCGTTCGCGTCGCCATGCTGACCCAGGAAGTCCCAACCGGCACCATTGGCAGTGTGTTCGATGTCGTTGCCGGTGGGCTCGGCGAACTGGGCAGCTGGCTGGCCGAATATCACCACTTGATCCAGCATTTCGAAGGCGACGGCAATGCCGAACGCCTTGGCGATGTGCAGCAGAAGATCGAAGCGGCGCAAGGCTGGACCCTGGAGCAGCGCGTCGAAACCACGATCGACAAACTCGACTTGCCTACCGATGCGGACTTCGCCTCGTTGTCCGGTGGAATGAAGCGGCGAGTGTTGCTGGCGCGCGCCTTGGTGGCATCGCCGGAAGTTCTCTTGCTGGATGAACCCACCAATCACCTCGACATCGCATCGATTGCGTGGCTCGAAGAGTTCCTAAAGGCTTACGACGGCAGCCTGGTGTTCGTCACCCATGACCGCAGCTTCCTGCGAGCGCTGGCGACTCGCATCGTCGAGATTGATCGCGGCGCGCTCACCAGTTGGCCGGGCGACTACGACAATTACCTGCGCCGCCGGGAAGAGCGCCTGCATGCCGAGGCGCAGGAAAGCGCGCGTTTCGACAAGTTGCTGGCCCAGGAAGAGGTATGGATTCGTCAGGGCATCAAGGCACGACGGGTTCGCGATGAAGGTCGCGTTCGCCGGCTGGAAAGCATGCGATCCGAGCGCGGCAAGCGTCGCGAACTCACCGGTAACGCGCGGATGAACCTGGTCGACGCCGTGCCGTCCGGCAAGCGCGTCGCCGAGCTGATCGACGTTGATTTCGCGTTCTCGGACAAGGTGATCGTCAAGAACCTTTCAACCATCATCCAGCGCGGCGACCGGGTTGGCTTGATCGGTCCGAATGGTGTCGGCAAGTCGACACTGATCAAACTGCTACTTGGCGAACTACAACCCGACGCCGGCATGATCAAGACGGGCACTCAACTGGAAATTGCCTATTTCGACCAGCATCGCAGCAAGTTGCGCGACGACTGGAATGCGCTGGATAACGTATCGGAAGGCCGTGAGTTTGTTGAAGTGGGTGGCAGCCGCAAGCATGTGATGGGCTACTTGCAGGATTTCCTGTTCACACCCGACCGCGCACGAGCACCGATTACCAAGCTCTCAGGCGGCGAGCGGAATCGGCTGCTGCTCGCCAAGCTGTTCGCGCAGCCTTCGAACATGCTGGTGATGGACGAACCCACCAACGACCTTGATGTCGAGACGCTGGAATTGCTGGAAGAACTTCTGGCCGAATACAACGGCACCATGCTGATCGTGTCACATGATCGTGCCTTCCTCGACAACGTGGTCACCAGCACGCTGGCGCTGGAAGGCGATGGCGTAGTGCGTGAGTATGTCGGCGGTTACAGCGACTGGTTGCGCCAGCGCATGACTGCCGTTTCCGCGTCATCGCCGGCCCGCGCCGAAGCGATTCGCGTGGCTGCTGCCGCGCCGGCCGCCGTCGCATCGACCGCATCGACCAAGCGCAAGCTGAGCTACAAGGA
>JAYTAY010000031.1:0-12060 GCA_043737255.1 Luteimonas sp. | reverse complement strand
CGCACCACCAGTTGTTGTTCATCTCGTTGACGCGGTCGATCAGGATGAAACCCGGCTCGGCGTAGTCGTACGTCGAGACCATGATCATGTCCCACAGGTGCCGTGCCTTCAGGTGCCCGTAGATGCGGCACGCGACAAGGCCATCGTCGCGGGTGACATAGGTGTTGTGCGTGGGCCAGTCGCGCCAGACCACCAACTCGGCATCGTTGATGTCGAGATCGACGGCTTCCTTGTGGTTGATCGGGAACATCAGCGGCCAGTCGCTGTCGTCAGCGACGGCGGCCATGAAGCCGTCGGTGATCAGCAGCGACAAATTGAACTGACGCAGGCGGCCGTCCTCGCGCTTGGCGCGGATGAAGTCGCGGACGTCGGGATGCGAGACGTCGAAGGTGCCCATCTGCGCGCCGCGGCGACCTCCCGCGCTCGAAACGGTAAAGCACATCTTGTCGTAGATATCCATGAACGACATCGGTCCGGACGTGTATGCGCCCGCGCCCGACACGTACGCGCCGCGCGGGCGCAGGGTGCTGAATTCGTAGCCGATGCCGCAGCCCGCCTTGAGGGTGAGGCCGGCCTCGTGGACCTTGTCGAGGATGCCATCCATCGAATCCTCGACCGTGCCCGACACGGTGCAATTGATGGTGGACGTGGCCGGCTTATGCGCCAGCGCGCCGGCATTGGAGGTGATGCGGCCGGCGGGAATGGCGCCACGGCGCAATGCCCACAGGAAACGCTCGCCCCAATACTGCTTCTTCTCCGGCGCGTCCTCGGCATCGGCCAGCGCCTTGGCGACGCGCTGGTAGGTGCCGTCGATATCGGCGTCGAGCGCCTCGCCTGACTTGGTCTTGAGCCGGTATTTCTTATCCCAGATGTCCAGCGATGCGGGCTGCATCGTGATCTCGTCATCCGGGCCGGACTTGACCATTTCAAGGCGCACTGTGCTCATGCTTGTCGAATCTCCTGATGGCGGCATCGGGTGGCCGCTAGACGTAATCGGGTTTGTTGTTGCAGTGTTGGATCGGGGAGTGCTGGATCGGGGTCGGCGGCACGGCGGCGCGGTCTGGTTGCGCCTGCCCGCAGGAGAATTGTGTTGTGACCGCTGCACGCATGCGTCCACCCCCGTCGACGCCAGTTCTATTCAGGAAAACCCCACAACTTGGGCTTCCCCGGCCCCGCCAACCCCAAGATGTAGTGGGTCCGCGGAAAGCCAAGCTACGCCCGGCGGGAACGTAAGTCAACCGGAAAAGCGCTGGTCGGGAAGCAAATCCGAAAGCTCACTGCGTGTCCTGAGGGACGGATTTTTGCCGTGGTCGCGAGCCGCTGGCCGGAGTCTCGACGCGTCGCAGGTGCTGCGGCGACAAGGCACGCATCTGTCACAGAGCACGCCGGCAAGGCGACCATACCGCCCGTTCCGCTTGAAACTTCATGGCCAATTCAAGGGTCCTTGCCGACACTGAGCTAATCAATGCCGCACACATAACCCCATTGCCGGTGATTCCTCGATTTCTCGCCCGGCCTTGCGTCATCGTTCTGCCGCCACGATTTCACGCCTCTGCCACCCATCAACCCGGATAAAGACACCGTCATGCGTCCACTCCCCACTTTGCTGACCTTGGCGGCTGCCGCAGCGTTCGGCGGTTTCGCCGCGACCGCGATCCGCGACGGGGTCGATGTGCCTGCCCACGCCAAACCCAACACCGCCATCGCGATCCCCGGCGTGGCCGCGCTGCCTGTGTCCGTCGATGGACAACTGATGCCGTCGCTGGCGCCGATGCTGCAACGGGTGACGCCTTCGGTAGTCAGCGTCCACAGCAAGCAGCGCATCCGCAATCCGTTCGCTGATAACCCGGTATTCCGACGCATGTACCCGAACATCCCGCTGGAGCGCTTCAACGAATCGCTGGGCTCGGGAGTGATCGTCGATGCGCAGCGCGGGTATGTGCTGACCAACCACCACGTCATCGAAGGCGCCACCGAAGTCTCGGTGACGCTGGCCGACGGACGTACGCTAAAAGCCGAATTCGTCGGCTCCGACGCCGATACCGACGTGGCACTCATGCGCATCCCCGCGCAGGACTTGCGCGCAATCCCGTTGGCCAACAGCGGCAACCTGCAGGTCGGTGACTTCGTGGTCGCGGTCGGCAATCCCTTCGGGGTCGGCCAGACGGTGACCTCGGGCATCGTCTCGGCGGTCGGTCGCAGCAACCTGCCGGGCGTGGGCTTCCAGAATTTCATCCAGACCGATGCCTCGATCAATCCGGGCAACTCCGGCGGCGCGCTGGTCAACCTCAAGGGCGAACTGGTCGGCATCAACACCGCCAGTTTCAATCCGCAGGGCAGCGCGGCCGGCAACATTGGCCTGGGTTTCGCCATCCCGGCCAACATGGCCGGCGACATCATGCGGCAGCTGGTCTCCACCGGCGCGGTGCGACGCGGCACGCTGGGGATAGACACGCAGGACGTCAGCGAGCGGATCGCCGGCAGCCTCGGCGTTGACCAGGCACGCGGCGCAGCGGTGACGCGTGTCTATCCTGGCTCGGCGGCCGCGGCCGCTGGCTTGCAGGTCGGCGACGTGATCGTGGCCGCCAACGGACAACGCATCGACAACAGCGATTCGCTGCGAAATTTCCAGGGTCTGCAGCCCGCAGATGCGAGGGTCACGCTGGACGTGCGCCGCAACGGACAAGCGCTGCAGCTGGTCACCGGTTTGCGCGAACAGCCGCGCGCGCTCGTCGGCAATGCATTGGATCCACGGCTGGCCGGTGCGACCTTTGCCGAATTGCCTGAAGCCTCGCGTCGTGCTGGCTTGGCGGGCGTGATCGTCGAGAAAGTGGAGCGCAACAGCCGCGCGGCGCAAAACGACCTGCAAGCAAGAGACCTGATCATCGCCAGCAGCAGCGGACAATTCAGCGACCTGCCCAGTTTCCGCGCCAGTTTCTCCAGGCAACCGGCGCAACTCGTCCTGCGCGTACAGCGCGGCAATCGCAGCGGTGAGTTGTTGATGCAATGACGCGTCCCTGATCACCTTCCACTCTCAATTCCCACCCACCACCCACAGTCACCCAGGAGCACGACCATGAACATGTCCCCGACCGCAAGCGACAACGTCAAAGGCAACCTCAGCGAAAGTGGAGGTCACATCATGCAAGCCGCCTCTGCCGCAGGCGATGCCATCAAGAGCGCATCGGCCGCCGCCGGCGATGAATTGCGCATGGGCAAGGCCACGCTGAAAGCCGAGCTCGCCGATGGCGCGCTGGCCGGCATCACCGCGATGGAAAACCTCGGCTCGGCGACCAGCGAGCAGATGGACGTGCTGATGGAGAAGAGCCGCGACGTCATCGACAGCGCCGCCGAACTGATCCGCGAGCGTCCGCTGACCGCCTTCGGCATGGCGTTTGCGGCGGGCTGGCTGATTGCGAAAGTCTCGCGCAGCAGCGACAAGTAAGCTGCGGCGATGAGCGACGCGCCTTCCTCCGATTCGACCGGATCCACCGACGCCGAGCCACAGCACAAGCCGCCACCGCTGGAGGAATCGTTGCGTCAGGTGCGTGACGCCGGACGCTCGGTGTGGCAGGCGGGTGGCGATGCCAGCAAGGCATTCCGCACATTGCTTGCGGCCGATGTGTCGCTGGCGCGCAGTGCATTCGGGCGCACGCTGGCCCTCACCGGTGTCGCGATCGCATTCGGGGCGTCGGGATGGTTGTTGCTGATGGCTGCACTGATCGTCGGCCTGAGTCGCGGCCTCGGCCTGCCTTGGGGCGTGTCGATGCTGATCTGTGCTGTGGTGAGCCTGATCGTTGCCGGTTGGGCGGCGTGGCAGGGGCAGCGTTACTTCGAACACACCCGCATGCAGGCCACGCGCAGGCAGTTGGCACGGATGGGGATCGGCGAACTGGCGGATTTCACGCCAGAGGCCGGCGATGCCGTTTCGACGCGCGAGGTCACGGAACGTGAACCCACCACGGACGCCGCAGGCAAACCGTTGAAGGACGACCTCGGCGTCGACGTGACCCCGCCATGAGCTTCGAGGAATTGATCACCAAAGTGGACCAGGCCGAGAAGGCGCTGGAAGCGAGTGAACGCCGTGTCGCCGCCGATTGGCGGCAACTCAAGGGTTCATGGCGCGAAGCGTGGACGCCGGGGCGCATCGTGCTGGCGGGTCTGGTCACCGGCTTCCTGACCGGACGCGCGCGGCCGCTCGGTCGCGCCGGCGGTGGCGGTGTGTTGCAGATGATCACCGCACTGTCAGGCCTGTTCGCCGGCAGCAGTGCGCAAGCTGCGGCCGGTGAAGCCGAACACGCCGCGCACACTGCGCAACAAACCGCTGCAGCGGTTTCATCCGAGGCCACCACCGAGGTCGCGGCGCAGGGCATTGGCGGCATCGAGGTCGTATGAGCGATCCGGAAGAGCAAATCCCGGAGGTGGCTGCGCTGCCCATCGCCGAGCCGGGAGCCGACGCGGCGAGCACCGCCGTGATGATCGCGCGTCGGCGACCGCGCGCCTCAACCGCAATATTGGTGCTGGCGACGCTCGCCGTCGGTTACACCTTGTGGGCGGCGCAAGGGTTGATCCTGCCCGTGCTGCTGGCGATGTTCTTCGCGTTGGTCGGCAATCCAATCATCCGCATGCTGAACAAAATCTACGTGCCGCGGTTTGTCGGCGCACTGCTGGTGATCACGCTGGGCATCGCCGGCACCGTGATGCTGGGCCGGCAACTGATCGAGCCCGCGGGCGAATGGATGCAGCAGGTGCCGCGCGAAATGCGCGACCTCGCGCCGAAATTGCGCAAGCTGACCCAGCCGATGCAGGAGGCCACCAAGGTCGCCGAAAACATCGCCCGCGCGACCGAAGCACCCACCGACGGCAAGGCAGTCGAGGTGGTACTCACCGAGGTCAACGATCCGTACAAGTCGCTGACCGCCACGCCGAAACTGATCGCATCGATCCTGGCGTTGGTGCTGTTGACGTTCTTCTTCATGACCTACGGCGACACCCTGCAACGCCATGCGCTTGCGCTGCTGCCCACGCGGCAGAAAATGCGCATCACGCTGGACATCCTGCAATCGATCGAGCGCGAGATTTCACGTTACGTGCTCACCATCACCATCATCAACCTGGTGGTTGGACTGGTGTTTGCAGGTGCGCTGATGTGGCTGGGCGTGCCGATGCAGGAAGCCTTGTTGTGGGGAACCATGGTGGCGCTGCTGAACTTCGCCCCGTACGTTGGCCCGCTGATCGGCGTGCTGGTGATGCTGGTGATGGGGTTCGTGACGTTCGACGAGCCGTGGCGGTCGCTGACGCCCGCCGCGATTTATCTGGGTCTGCATACCATCGAAGGCCAGATCATCACCCCGATCACGCTCGGCAAACGGATGGCGTTGTCACCGTTGATGCTGATCCTGTCGCTGATGCTGTTCGGCTGGCTGTGGGGCATTGTCGGGCTGCTGCTGGCGGTGCCGTTGCTGGTCTGCGTCAAGATCGTGCTGGCGCGGATCGAGGGCATGGAAGGGTGGGCGACGTTGCTCGAGTAGCCGGATGCGAAGCGCAACCGGAAACCGGAAGGGTTGATCGGAACCCGCTTTTTTTGCTCGTCATGACCAGCCATGCGGCTGTTCATGACGAGCATGAGCGATAGCGGCGCCCTGTTCCCCTAAGATAACGGCGTGACCTTCCCGATCCGCGCCATCACCCTCGATCTCGACGACACCCTCTGGCCGATCGCCCCGGTGATGCTGCGCGCCGAGCAACAACTCGACGCTTGGTTGCGTGCGCATGTGCCCAAGGCCGCGGAGCGCTGGCCGATCGAGGCGATGCGCGCGCTGCGCGAGCGCATCGCCCAGCAGCATCCTCACCTTGCGCACGACTACACCGAGCAACGCCGGCTGACGCTCGCGCATGTGTTCGCCGATTCGGGCGAGGATGCCGCGCACGTCGACAGCGCCTTCGCGATGTTCTACGCCGCGCGCAACCAGGTGCAGTGTTATCCCGATGCGATCGACGCACTCGAACGCATCGCCGCACGCGTCCCGGTGGCCGCGCTGACCAATGGCAACGCCGATCTGCATGCCATTGGACTGGCGCGACATTTCAGCTTCAGCCTCGGCGCGCGCGAGCACGGCCAACCCAAGCCATCGGCGTGCATCTTCCACGCAGCCTGCGGGCGGCTCGGCGTCGAGCCAGAGCAAGTGCTGCATGTCGGCGACGACATCGAGATGGACGTGGTCGGTGCCGCGCAGGCCGGCCTGCGCACCTGCTGGATCAATCGCGAACAACGCAGCTGGCCGCACGCCGACCTCCGTCCCGACCTCGAATGCACCACGCTCGCTGTATTGGCCGATTGGCTTGATGCGCAACCCGAGGTCGCTTCGCAACTACCCGACGCTTCGCAAACGGCCGCCGCATGACACTCCCGCAGGGATTCACCAACACATCCGCGCAGGCAAAATCGCCAAGACCGCTCTATTGCGTGCAGCGCACGGGCTTGAATGACTGGCGCCAATCGCAACTGCCCAACATCGGCAGCTGGGTCGATGCGCATACCTTTGATGCGACATCCGGCAGCCTGTTGCTGCTGCCCGGCGACGATGGCATCGCCGGCGCGGTGCTCGGCATCGGCGATCCGCTGGATCCGTTCGCCTATGCGCATGCGCCATTCTCGTTGCCGCCCGGCGACTGGACACTGGCGGGCGAACTCGCGCCCGAGGCGCGCAAGGCGCTGATGCTGGGCTGGGGCCTGGGCAGTTACAAGTTCGCGCGCTACAAGCAACCGACACGGCTGCCGGCGCGGCTGATCATCGACGACGCCGATGTCGATGATGAAACCTTCGCCGTGCTCGCCGCATGCCTGCGCGTGCGCGACCTGATCAACACGCCGACGCAAGACATGGGGCCGGAGCAGCTGGAGGACGTCGCACGCGACATCGCGAAGACGCATGGCGCGCAGATCGACGTCATCACCGGCGATGCGCTGCTGCAACAGAACTTTCCGGCGATCCACGCCGTCGGCCGCGCCTCGCATCGCGCGCCGCGGCTGATCGAGCTGCACTGGGGCGACACGGCGCATCCGCATGTCGCCATCGTCGGCAAGGGCGTGTGTTTCGACACCGGCGGGCTGGACATCAAGCCGGCCGACGGCATGCGCAACATGAAGAAGGACATGGGCGGCGCCGCGCATGCGATCGCCCTGGCGGAACTGATCATGGCGCGCAAGTTGCCGGTGCGGCTGACGTTGCTGGTGCCGGCGGTGGAAAACGCGATCGGCCCGGATGCGTATCGGCCCGGCGATGTCGTCGCCACGCGCAAGGGCATCAGCGTCGAAATCGACAACACCGATGCCGAAGGCCGCGTCATCCTCGGCGATGCGTTGACTTACGCCGGCGAGCAATCGCCGCAAGTGCTGATCGATTTCGCGACGCTGACCGGCGCGGCGCGCATCGCACTCGGCCCCGACCTGCCCGCGTTGTTCTGCAACGACGAGGCGTTGGCGCAGGACTGGCTTGCCGCGGGCATGCAGGCGCGTGATCCGTTGTGGCGGATGCCGTTGTGGCGTCCGTACCTGCGCTACCTCACCAGCCACATCGCCGATCTCGCGAACTCGGGCCCGTCGAAAATGGCCGGCAGCGTCACCGCCGCGCTGTACCTCGAACGCTTCGTGCCGCCGCAGCAGAGCTGGGCGCACGTCGACGTGTATTCGTGGAACGACAGCGACCGCCCCGGTCGCCCCACCGGCGGCGAGGCGCAAAGTCTGCGCGCGGTGTTCGCGATGTTGCAGGCACGGTATTCGTCCGGAGCGTAAGCCGTAGGCTGGGTTGGCTGCAGCAACCCAGCTTTTTCATCCGCGTCTGACATTTTCCGGGTCGATGGCGCCAACACAGCCGCAAAGCTTTGCTTTGGTTTTTTTCTGCTCCCTTGAAACAATCGTGTCTGGCGCGGCCCGGCCAGCACGGTGCTGCCGAATGGCGAGAAACACGCCATCACCCAAACCGAACGCATCGGCCCGTTCCTCGACGGCTCGATCAAGGTGATCGAAGGCCGTGGCTACGACGACAACGGCAAGGTCGCATTCAACGCCTTCGGCTTCGTCTCGTTCGACCCTGCCACCAGGCTCTACAACTTGCATTCGCATGCGCTGGGGATGTCGGGTGATTTCGCTTTCAAGCCGTCGTCCAGCGGCTATGTCCGGGACATTCCGGCCGGGCCGATGAACATTCGCTATTCCGCCGAGATCAAGGGCAACACCTGGCACGAAGTTGGCGACCGGATCATGCCGGGCCAGCCACCCGTGCGTTTCTTCGAGATGACGCTCAAGCGTATCGGCGACAGCAATTGGCCTGCGGGCGGGGCAATCGCGCCGAAGTGATGGTTGCGATCTTTGCCGAAGGTGACTCTCGGCAGGTTGGCGCTGGCATCGACTGCGGTCACACTTGCGGCCTTGTTACGTCATGCCAGCAACGATGAACACATCCGCCGACCTGTTGAAAGAACTTCGCATCGATCGCAACCCCGCGCCGCCACCATCGCGACGCGGGGTGTGGATCGCGCTGATCGTCATCGCCGTACTCGTAGTGCTGGCGCTGGCGGGATGGGCCGTGTTCGGCCGCGACAAAGGGGTCGAAGTGCGCACTGCCACTGCGGTCGCGATCGGTAACGGCGGCGGCTCGGCCTCGGTGCTGGATGCGACCGGCTATGTCGTGGCGCGGCGCATGGCGACGGTGTCGTCCAAGATCACCGGCAAGGTGCGCGAGGTGCTGATCGAGGAAGGACAGCGCGTGGAGGCCGGCCAGATCATGGCCACGCTCGACCCGATCGATGCCGACGCGCAGCGCGACCTCGCCGCATCGCAGGTCTCCGCCGCGCGTAGCCAGATCGCGCAGGTGCAGGCGCAGTTGCGCGAGGCCGAAGCCAACGCGACGCGGCTCAACGGGCTGGTGCGGCAGCAACTGGTATCCAGGTCGCAGTACGAGCAGGCGATCGCGCAACGCGACGCACTGCGCGCGCAACTGGCCAGCACGCAAAGCAACGTGCAGGTGGCGCGCCGGCAGCTGCGGATCGCCGACCTGAGCGTCGACAACACCGTGGTGCGCGCGCCGTTCGCCGGCGTGGTGATCGCCAAGGCCGCGCAACCGGGCGAAATTGTTTCTCCGTTGTCGGCCGGCGGCGGGTTTACCCGCACCGGTATCGGCACCATCGTCGACATGGATTCGCTGGAAGTCGAAGTCGATGTCGGCGAAGCCTTCATCGGCCGCGTGCAACCGAAGATGCCGGTGGAAGCCACGCTCAACGCGTATCCGGAATGGAAGATTCCGGCGGAAGTCATCGCCATCATTCCCACCGCCGACCGCGGCAAGGCGACAGTGAAAGTGCGGATCGAATTGAGGCAGCGCGATCCACGGATCGTGCCGGACATGGGCGTACGCGTGAGTTTCCTTGAGAAAGCGAAACCAGCCGAGGCGAACGCGCCGAAACCGGGCGTGCTGGTGCCGACGGCGGCGATCGTTGCGCGCGATGACGCCGATCTCGCATTCGTGGTGGTTGACGGGAAAGTGCAACGTCGCACACTCAAGCTTGGGCGCACGCTGGGCGATGATCGCGAAGTACTGGACGGTGTAGCGGGCGGCGATGAAGTCGTCCTCGATCCAGCGGACGATCTCGTTGATGGCGCAGCAGTGCGCGTAGCGAAAGATGAAAACGATGCTGGAAGTAGCGAACTCAGCGAATAACCGTATTGTCATTCCCGCGAAGGCGGGAACCCAGCGACTTTGCTTTCAACGCGCAAGTCGCTGGGTCCCCGCCTTCGCGGGGATGACAGCAAGAAAACGATAACCGAACCACCAACGGAGTCGATCCATGTCCACCCTCGTCAGCATCCGCAACCTGCACAAGACCTATCAACGCGGTCCGGAAAAGATCGATGTGCTGGACGGCATCGACCTGGACATCGCCAGGGACGATTTCGTCGCATTGATGGGTCCGTCGGGTTCGGGCAAGACCACCCTGCTCAACCTGATCGGCGGCCTGGATTCGCCCACGCGTGGCGAGATCGACGTCGGTGGCCAGCGCATCGACACACTGAGTTCGGGTCAGCTGGCGCGCTGGCGCAGCAACAACGTCGGCTTCGTGTTCCAGTTCTACAACCTGATGCCGACGCTGACCGCGCAGAAGAATGTGGAACTGCCGCTGCTGCTGACCAGGTTGTCGTCGGCGCAGCGCAAACGCAATGCCGAAATCGCGCTTGAACTGGTGGGCTTGAAGGACCGCGGCAAGCATCGCCCGGCGGAACTGTCCGGCGGACAGCAGCAACGCGTGGCGATTGCACGCGCGATCGTCTCCGATCCCACGCTGCTGATCTGCGATGAGCCCACCGGCGACCTCGATCGCCAGTCGGCAGAAGAAATTCTGACCTTGCTGCAGCAATTCAATCGCGACCACGGCAAGACCATCGTGATGGTGACGCACGATCCGAAGGCAGCCGAGTACGCGACGCACACGCTGCATCTCGACAAGGGCACGTTGGTCGAGCAAGTGCAGCATGCGGCCTGACCGGGAGATTGCGCGATGAAATACCTGCACCTCATTTGGGCCGCGCTGTTCCGCAGCAAGACCCGCACGTCGCTGACGCTGCTGTCGGTGATCACCGCCTTCCTGCTGTTCGGGATGCTCGACTCGGTGCGCGTGGCGTTCAACGCCGGCACCAACGTCGCCGGTTACGATCGCTTGATCGTGGCCTCGCGCCTGTCGATCACGCAGATGCTGCCGTACAGCCTGACGCCGCAGGTCGAAGCCACCCCCGGCGTGAAACAGGCCGTGTATGCATCGTGGTTCGGCGGTTATTACCGCGACCCGAAGGATTTCTTCCCCAACTTCGCGGTCGGTCCGGGCTTCTTCGATCTGTATCCTGAATACGAGATTTCGCCCGCGCAGGTGAAGGCGTTCGCGGACACGCGCGATGGCGTGGTGGTCGGCGAGTCGTTGGCCAAACAGCATGGCTGGAAGATCGGCGACACCATCCCGTTGCAGGCGACGATCTTCCCGACCAAGGGCGGCAACGCATGGAGTTTCAAGCTGGTCGGCATCTTCAAGGTCAAGGACCAGAAGCGGCGTGGCGAGGAAAAACAGCTGGTGTTCAACTGGAAATATTTCGACGAGGCCAACGATTTCGTCAAGAGCCGCGTCGGTTGGTTCATCGTCAAGCTGGAAGATCCCAGACAAGGCACGCAGGTCGCGCGCGCGATCGATGCCATCAGCGAGAACTCCGATCACGAAACCAAGACCCAGACCGAGCAGGCCTTCAACCAGGCGTTCGTCAAGCAGTTCGCCGACATCGGTTTGATCGTCACTGCGATCATGGCGGCGGTGTTCTTCACGTTGTTGCTGCTGACCGGCAACACCATGTCGCAGGCGGTGCGCGAGCGAATACCGGAGCTCGCCGTGCTCAAGACGATTGGTTTCAGCAATCGCAGCGTGCTCTGGCTGGTGCTGGCCGAGTCGATGCTGCTGGTGGTGCTGGGCGGACTGATTGGCCTCGGCATCGCGGGTTTGTTGATCGCCGTCGTGTCGCAGATGAGCGGCGGGATGATCCAGCTCGATACGGTACCGACGGAAACCTGGTTGGTGGGTCTCGGACTGATGCTTGCGATCGGATTGGTGGTCGGCTTGTTGCCGGCGCTGCGGGCGATGCGGTTGAACATCGTGGATGCACTGGCTGGACGCTGAGCCGCCGTTTTGAATAACGCTTGAATAGGATTCCAAGAAAGGCTGATCAACCGCTTCGTCATCGCAGCGAACGCCGGGATCCATTTTGATCTTCGCCGTCGCAAACAAAGCAAAAGTCAAAATGGGTTCCAGCTTGCGCTGGAATGACGATCCAAATTTATTCAGCGCTCCCTTAAGGTCATCGTTATGAACGGAATGAAGAAATGGCTGGGCAATCTCGGCGTGCTGCTCGCGCTTGTGGGGGGACTTGCGGCATGGATCTACATGCCGTGGTACGGCGTCGTCGCGCTCGCGGTACTGGTGACGCTGTGGCTGCTGCTGACCCACACCGGACGGCTCGCACTCGCC
>JAYTAY010000030.1:0-2257 GCA_043737255.1 Luteimonas sp. | reverse complement strand
TCAGTGCCAGAGTGAGCCGCCTGCCGTTGGTCATGGGCATGCAACTATTTCCGCTGCGATAGATTGGTTGTCATCAGCCGCGCGCGCGGCGTCCTGTTTCACTGCACGACAACTTGCATCGCGGGCGGGCTTCACTTCACGACGGTTCTCATCGCGGGCGGGCGTCAAGACTTGGCGCCGCTGCGACACAACGCGGCCATCGCATCCATGCCGAGGTTGGCTGGCGCGCTGCGTGCGGCCGTGGCCAGCAGCGTGCGCTGGATCTCACCGGCTTTCATCGAGCGCGTTTCGATGCAGCGCAATTCACTGCCACGGCCGTACAACAGGATGTCGCGCACTCGCGCCGCCATTGCCTTGTCCCTGGCCGTCAACGTCATCTGCCATTGCTGCTGCGTGCCGTCGGTAGCAAGCGTGTAGTAGCGCTCCAGCAGCGTGCGGTCGCCGCCGAGCAACGCACCGAAACTCGACTGCAACCCGGCCAGTTCCGGCGCACGCGACAAGGAGAACGTGCGCGATTTCCCGGCGCGGGTGATAGTCGCTTCGCCCGCGCGGATCGTGGTCACTTCCAGGTATGGCGCGCGCACGTCGCGGACCAGAGTGTCCTTGTCCGGGCGCCGGTATTCGCCGGATACCTGCAAGGGCTGCTTAAGCAACTTCGAGCCGCGCAACTCGACGAAGGACGTGCGCATCGGCGCCGGCCGCGCGAGGCGGGACAGCACCCAGTCCGTTGTGGCCGCCGTGTCAGGGGCGGCTATGGCCAGACCGCTGCCGAGCAGCGTCGCGCTGATTGCCAGCAGCCTCATCGACATCACGCGGCTCCACAGCGATGGCACTGACGGTGGACGCATCGTAATTGGCAGATCCTGTACTGACTTCACTGTCGCGGCTCCAGAAATCATAAAAATTGAACCAGTTGTAGGGGGCCTTGCGGGCGTAATGCTCCAGCCGCGCGGCATAACGCTGGATGAGTGCCCGGATCTCGGTTGCACGCTGCTGGCGCGGGATGTTGATCCCGTCGCTGAACGCCTCGAACTCCAGCGAGTAGCGATTGCCGCCGTGATACAGCCCGAATGCCAGGCACACGGGGACTTTCAGCACCGACGCAATCAGCCACGGGGTGGAGGGAAACAACGCCGGCTGGCCAAAAAAGTCGGCGGCAACGGCCGGATGACCGGGCTGGGTACGGTCCACCAGCATCGCGATCATTGCGCCCTGGTCGGCGGCTTCCTTGATCGCCAGCATGACCGACGGGCCATCCTGGCTGGCATCGATTACAGTCGAGGCGATTTCCGGATTCAAATCATCCAGCAACTGCGTCATGGCCGGGTTCTGCGCTTTGTCCAGCACTACGCGGATCGTGTACTCGGGCCGTTGCTGCGCCAGAACGCGCAGCACTTCAAAGCTGCCGAGATGCGAGCCAAACAACAACGCGCCACGGCCTTGGTCGAGCTGCGCGTGGACCTTGTCGACGCCGCGGATCTCGACATTGAACCGGCGCGTGTCCTCGCTGAGCAAAAACACGCGGTCCATGATCGTCGAGGCGAACGTGTGGATATGCCGGGTCACATCCAGCAGCGAAGCCGGGTGTCCGAGCGCGCGATCCAGGTACGCACGCGAATCGCGGCGTTCATCGCCGCGCCGCAGCAAGTAGTACGCGGTGATCGGATACAGGCACAGGCGTGCAATCCCGCGGCCGCCATAGCGACCAATGCTGCGGATCAGCCACAAGGTGAACCGACTACCGCCTTCGCGGCGCTGTTTCCAGTTTTTTTTCACGCGTCGAGGCTCATGTCGCAATGACCTCGCCGCTGGCGAGCAGAGTCTGCTCGCGCAGCACGCGGAAGCGCCAACGTGGCGCCTGGCCATCGAGCTCGATGCGCGCCGTCTCGCCGGGCAGCAACGGTTGCACGAATTTGGCCTGCGGCAATGTCAATGCGCCCAGCGGACCGTGCGTGGCTTCAATCGCCTCGAGCACGCGCTCCAGCAACACCACGCCGGGCACCAGTGGCCGTCCCGGGAAATGACCGGGCAGGCAGGGATGGTCGTGGGCGATGCGGAAGTCGATGGTCATCGGTGAAAGCATGCGTGGCGGCTGCCAAGCCCGCAAGCCTGTGGTCGCGTCCATGAATGGACGCTTGCAGGGTGGGCCTCGGGCCACCGGCTTTGGGTGGTGCGCAAGGATGGTCGAAAGGCTCGAGCGGATCACGCGGATACCACTTCAAAAATCCGCGTTTATCCGCGCAACCCGTGGCCGATG
>JAYTAY010000029.1:0-5454 GCA_043737255.1 Luteimonas sp. | reverse complement strand
GCCCCACCGGTAGATGCCCATGCGCCAGCAACGCCCCCTTCTCAGGGGCATCCGCCACAAAACCAGCCACCTGGACAGGCCGCACCGGCTCCATCCGGAACAAAGCCCCAACCTGGGCATCCGAAGAAAAGAGCGCCAAAACAGGAATGTGAAAGTGGCGATCAAGAATGTCGCAGTAATAAGCGACGCGGCTTTCAATAACACAACCTAATGAACTGGAAAGCGGGGTCCAAACCGAGGGATCTTCCGCTCTTTCTGGTCGAGCAGAGCAGGGGTGTCTATTCTTACCGAGCGCGGAACGTAATGCGGCCTTTGGTGAGGTCGTAGGGGGTAAGTTGGATGGTGACTTTGTCGCCGGTCAGGATGCGGATGTAGTTCTTGCGCATCCGTCCGGAAATGTGGGCGATGATTTCGTGACCATTCTCGAGCTTCACCCGGAACATGGTGTTGGGAAGGGTTTCACTGATCGTCCCTTCAAACTCGATGACGTCGTCTTTGGCCATGCTGTCCTGCGTTGGGGTAGGCGCCGTCGGCGCCAACAAAGTCGAACATTCTGCCACGCGGCCTGCACCCACGCAAAGCGGGGCTTAACAGGATGCTAGGCGAATTGGTTCGCGGGCAGGCTGCCAAATCGCTGCGTCCAGCTGCCATCCGGCTCGGGAAGGGCGCTCAGGGCTGCGACTTGCGCGACGAAATCGACACGCGAAACACGTTCCGCACCCAGGCTCAGCAAATGATCATTTTCCACTTGCGCATCGATCAGCGGCCAGTTCCATTCATGCAAACGGTAGGCGAGGGCGGCCAGCGCGACCTTTGAGCCGCCAGATACGCCACTGAACATGCTTTCCCCGAAAAACATCCGCCCGATGGCGATCCCGTAGATGCCGCCAACCAGCCGCTCGCCATCGAACACCTCAACTGAATGGGCGTGGCCGAGCCGATGCAAATGAATATAGGCGTCGATCATTTCGATGGTGATCCATGTGCCGTGTTGTCCAGGACGGGATGTTTGTGCGCACCCAGAGACGACGTCGGCGAATGCCGTGTCGGCCCGAACCTGCCATGTCGAAAGCTTCAGCGATCTGCGAAACCGCGAGGGCAGACTTACCGTATCGGTCCGAAACACCATGCGCGGATCGGGACTCCACCACAGGATCGGCTGTCCGTCCGAGAACCACGGAAAGATGCCGTGGCGATAGGCGTTGAGCAGGCGTGTCGGTGACAGGTCGCCGCCGATGGCGAGCAAGCCATCGGGTTCATTCAATGCAGACGACACAGGCGGGAAGGGTGCGTCGGGATCGGGTGGCAACTGGGTGGGAAGGCGAGTCATCGATGCACCATAAACGCCGCCTCGTCTCCGATATGTCGGTTTGACAGGCTCACGCGCATTGAACCTTGTAGAGCGGCGCTTGCTCCGCTGCCCTGGATCTTGAAGTAAAAGCAGCGGATCAAGCGCCGCTCTGAACGGGCAGGGGCAACAAAGCAGCGGAGCAAGCGCCGCTGCACAGGGCTTCAGGATCAGGATTCACGACGAAACGGTGAACGGGAAGACAACATCGCCGAATACCGTTTCACTGAAAGATCTTCTTTCTCGCACCAACGCCTCAGCGCTTGAGCAAACATCGGATCGGCAATCCAGTGCCGACTGCGCACGAATGTCGGCAGGAACCCACGCGCCAATTTGTGCTCGCCCTGGGCACCTGGCTCGAACACTTGCAAACCCTCGTGCAGGCAGTAATCAATGCCTTGGTAGTAACAGGTCTCGAAGTGCAATCCCGGCAGCGTCGCACTCGCGCCCCAATAGCGTCCGTACAACGTATCGCCGCCCCGCAGGCATAGCGCGCCTGCCACGTCTTCACCGTTGTATTTAGCCAGGAAGATCACCAACTGGCGGGGCATGGTGCGTGCAAGGTGTTGCAGGAATTCCAGGGTCAGTGCAGGGGAGTTGCCATATTCGGCAAAGGTTTGCAGGTAGAAGCCGTACATCGTCGCGATGTCGGCCTCGCTGGCTTCATCGCCATGCACAACGCGAAAGCTGACGCCAGCGCGCGCAACCTTGGCGCGTTCCTGGCGGATATTCTTGCGGTGCTTGTGATCCATTGCGGCGAGGAAGGCATCGAAATCGCTCCAGCCTGCCTCGTTGCGCCAGTGGTACTGCACGTCGGTGCGCGGCAGCCATTCGCTTCCGAAGATTGCGTCCTCGTCATCGCGATGGAAATTGACGTGTGCGGACGACAGATCATCGCGCCCAGTCGTTTCGATGACGGCGTCGAGCAAAAGACCACGATGCACATCGACTTTCGCCAGCAAGCGCGGCCCGGTGACGGGTGAGTAGGGCACGGCACAGAGTTGCTTCGGAAAATATTCCTGGCCGTAACGCGCGTAGGCATGCGCCCAGGCGTGGTCGAAGACGAACTCGCCGTGCGAATTGTGTTTAAGGTAACCCGGCGCTGCAGCGATCAGCGTGCCGCCATCCCACAAGGTGATATGTCGCGGCGTCCAGCCCCATTCCTCGCGCAAACAGCCATGTTGTTCAAGGCCGGCGAGAAATGTGTGCGTTATGAAGGGATTGCTGCCGTCGTGCAATGCATCCCAGGCGTCAGCAGGGATATCCGCCAGTGTTCCGATAATGCGCACGCCTGACATCTGTGGCACTTGAAGACGTCATTCCCGCGAACGCGGGAACCCAGAGACTTTGCTTTGGGGTTTGCCTGGCGCAGGGTAATGGAGCCAAGTCGCTGGGTTCCCGCGTTCGCGGGAATGACGGGCAACAAAGACTGCGAGCCGGTCAGGCATCCTTGTCCAGGAACTTCTCTGCATCCAGCGCCGCCATGCACCCGAAGCCAGCCGACGTGACGGCCTGCCTGTAATGCTGGTCGGCGACATCGCCAGCCGCGAACACACCCGTGACCGAGGTTTCGGTTGCGCCACCACCCAGGCCGGAGCGGATCTCGAGGTAACCATTGTTCATTGCCAACTGGCCTTCGAACAGCGACGTGTTGGGCGTGTGCCCGATCGCGACGAACAAGCCATGGATCGACACTTCACGCGTCGAATCGTCCAGCACCGACCTGACTCGCAAGCCAGTGACACCCGCATCGTTGCCCAGCACTTCATCGACCGTGTGGTGCCAGATCGGTTCGATCTTGCCGGCCTGGATCTTGGCCTGCAGCTTGTCCTGCATGATCTTTTCCGCCCGCAACGTGTCGCGGCGGTGCACGAGGTACACCTTGCGCGCGATGTTGGTCAGGTACAGCGCCTCCTCGACCGCGGTGTTGCCGCCGCCAACGACCGCGACGTCCATATCCTTGTAGAAGAACCCGTCGCAGGTTGCGCAGGCCGACACACCGCGACCCTTGAACGCTTCCTCCGAAGGTAGCCCCAGATATTTCGCCGTCGCGCCAGTGGCGATGACGATGGCATCGGCCGTGTACTCGCCATTGTCACCCTTCAACCGGAACGGACGCTGCGACAGATCCGCGCTGTGGATATGGTCGAAGATGGTTTCGGTGTCGAAGCGCTCCGCATGCGCCTGCATGCGCGTCATCAGGTCCGGACCCATCAATCCGTGCGCATCACCGGGCCAGTTGTCGACCTCGGTGGTGGTCATCAACTGACCACCTTGTTGCAGGCCGGTAATCACGACCGGTTTGAGATTGGCGCGTGCCGCATAAACGGCGGCGGTCCAGCCGGCAGGACCGGAACCGAGGATCAGCAGGCGGCAGTGCTTGGAGGCGGTCATGTATACTCGCTGTGGCGTCAATTGCAGTGTTTCCGAAGCATATAGCTTGGCGGCGGGGCTGCAGCAACACAAGGCGCGCTCGACGCGAATGCTGGAACAATCAGTTTGGATTCGCCGCAGATGCGGCGATTTCTTTATGCGGAGCTGTCTTATGTGAAGCTCACGCACCGGCCCGGCCTTGCAGCGTCGGACATGACATCTGGAGATCAACCCATGCGTATCGGCGTACCCAAAGAAACCAAAACCCTCGAAGGTCGTGTTGCGCTGATACCGGCGGCTGCAGGCGATCTGATCAAGCGCGGCCACGAGGTATGGCTGGAGAAGGATGCCGGCATCAAGAGTGGTTTCAAGGACGGCGATTACACCAGGCTCGGCGTCAAGATCGCGCCCGATGCGCCTGCCCTGTATGACAAGGGTGAGTTGATCGTCAAGGTGAAGGAACCGATCGAAGGCGACCTGGCATTGCTGCGCAAGGATCACCTGCTGTTCTGCTATCTGCACTTGGCGCCGCTGCCGGATTTGACCAAACGCCTGCTCGATATCGGCCTGACCGGTATCGCGTTTGAAACTGTCGAACTCGAAAACGGCGACCTGCCTTTGCTGGCGCCGATGTCGATCATCGCCGGCAAGATCGCCGTGCAGATCGGCACGCACCTGCTGCATCAGCCGATGGGCGGGAAGGGCAAGCTGCTCGGCGGCCTTCCCTCGACCGAACGCGGCAAGGTTGTGGTGTTCGGCGCGGGTGCAGCCGGTGGCAACTCAGCTGCCCTGGCGGCTGCTGGCGGTTCCAACGTGGTGGTGTTCGAGAAACGCCAGGACCGCATGGAAGAAATGATGCGCCTTGGCAACAACGTGACTGCGCTGTATCCGTACGACGAACTCGTCGCCAAGGAAGTCGCGTCGGCCGACCTGGTCATCGGCGCAGTATTGGTGACCGGCGCTGTAGCCCCGCACGTGGTCACGCGCGAGATGATGAAGTCGATGGAGGACGGTAGCGTGCTGGTCGACATCTCCATCGACCAGGGTGGCTGTTTCGAGACCTCGCGACCGACTACCTGGAAGGAACCGACCTACGTTGACGAAGGCGTGGCCAGCTTGTTGACCCACGGCAGGATCGCCGCGCAGATCGCCTGCGACGAGGTCTGCGGCACGGCGCCGGGCATGTTGGTCACGGCGAAGTGGATCACGCCCTCTTCGACATAGGTCGGTTCCTTCCAGGTGGTCGGACGCGAGGTCTCGAAGCAGCCGCCCTGGTCGATCGAGATGTCCACGACCACGCTGCCGGGTTCCATGCCCCGGATCATCTCGCGCGTCAGCACGTGCGGCGCCACCGCGCCGGTGACCAGCACCGCGCCGATCACCAGGTCGGCCGAGGCCACTTCCCGCGCGACCACGTCGACGTAGGGATACAGCGCGGTCACGTTGTTGCCCAGGCGCATCATCTCTTCCATGCGGTCCTGGCGCTTCTCGAACACCACCACGTTCGCGCCGCCCGCGGCCGCGAGCGCGGGATGGACGAGCTTCCCGCCTTCGATGTTGATGCCGCGCATCAGGGCCGGGTTGTCGCGCCAGCTGCCGGATGCCAGCTTGTTGACCCAGGGCAGGATCGCCGCGCAGATCGCCTGCGACGAGGTCTGGGGCACGGCGCCGGGCATGTTGGTTACCGCGAAATGGATGACGCCCTCTTCGACGTAGGTCGGGTCTTTCCAGGT